>DATMYA010000070.1 GCA_035561135.1 Clostridia bacterium | reverse complement strand
GCGCTCGGTCAGCGGCGATTCGTGCTCCACGCGCAGGCCGAGGGTCGCCGTGAATTTGGGCGTGATCTTCCAGTCGTCCTGCAGGTAGGCGCCGAACCAGGTGTCCTGACTCGCATAGCTGGAGGTGACCTGCATGGAGCCTGCCGGAATTCCTAACAGCATCGCGGCCAGATCCTGGCCGAGCGCCGAAGCAGCCGACGTGCTGGTGGGCCCCTTGGTGTAATCGGTATTGAAGCGCAACAGCGGTGCTACCTGCTGCGCATAGCGGTTCTGGAAGGCGCGGCCGACGCGGAAGTCGACGCCATAATGCAGGTTGTGGCTCCCCTTAAGCGTCGTCGCGCTGGCGGCCAGGCTGTGAATCATGCTGGTATTGATACCGTCGCCGGGCGATAACGGGGTTCCCAACTCAGCGAACGAGGTAAGCACGACATTGGGAAACCTGGCCTCGCTGGCTGGAATCAACGACGTCAGGTTCTTTGAGAAACCGAGCGAGGACAGGTCGAAACCCTTGCTGGGGCGGGTCCCCGGGAAATCCTGTTGCGTGATGCCATAACGCACGTTGATCAACGTGCTGGGGTTCAGAACGTAGACGTGGTCAATCGCCATGCCGCGATTGGTGCGGCCGTCGTTCCATCCATCCGCCACGTTGTCGTTGCCGAACCAGTGGTTCTCGTCCTCATCCCAGAAATCGTAGTCGAGGCGGACAAACATGCGGTTCTTGTCATTGAAGGTGTGGTCCACGCGCAGGAAATGCGCCCAATACGTCTCCTTAGCCGCGAAGGTGGGACGCACGAAATTGTTTTGCCCGTTGGCGTTTCCGGGCACGTTCGGGTCCGGGTAATACGCCAAGATGGCCTTTGCCGTCGGCTGAATCATGCTGGCCGGAATGACATTGTTCGGGAAGGGCGAGCGCGTGAAAGTGCCGTCGCCTTTGGCCACAGTGGTGAACGGGTTGTAGATCTGGTAGGTCCCACCCAGTTTCAGTAGTGCGGAGAAATCTCCCTGGCGCTCCGCCGCTGTGGGAACGGTGTTGGTGTATTGTTGCAGCGCGCCCCACTTGTTGCCGTCGAATGCATAGAGGAAAAAAGTCTTATTCTTACCGTTGTAAAGTTTCGGGAAGAAGACGGGACCGCCAATTGCCCCGCCGTAACGATTGTCCGTGTACGCGTCTTTCCCTTTGCCATTGCGATTGGCGAAGAAATTGGTGGCGTCCAATGCGCTGTTACCCAGGTAATGATGCACTTCGCCGTGCAGGTCGTTGGTGCCGCTCTTAGTGTTCATGTTGAACACCGCCCCCATGGTGTGACCGATGGAGGCATCATACTGGCTCGTCTGGACCTTAAACTCGCTAATGGTTTGCGACGGCGGCGAAAACGCGATTCGTGGAGACGTGCCGCTGGCGAACGTGTTCGGAATACCGTCAATGGTGAACTCGTTTGCGTTCGACAGGTTGCCGTTGACCACCAGCGTTGAAGTGCCGGCGTTGAAGGCGGCCTTGTGGATTGCGATCGAACCGGTCCGTCCCACGCCAGGCGCCAGATCGACCAGTTCGGCGGCGTTTCCGGCGGCCATCGGCAACTCCATCATGTTGCTCCTGTCGATGACTGCGCCGAGCGACGCGCTGTCGCGCTGCAGCAGCGGCGCGGACGCGGTTACCTCGATCGTTTCCGTGACTTCGCCGAGTGCCAGATTAAGGTCGAGCGTGACTGTTTCGCCAACTCGCACTTCGATACCTTTCCGTTCGAGTTTCTTGAAACCGGACCGCTGCGCGGTGACACTATATGTGCCGGGCAATAAATACCGGACTGCATAGAGTCCGGATTCGTTGGTTTGGGCTTCAACCGCTGTTCCCATCTGTTCATTGACCACGCGGACCTGGATATCGGCCAAATTGGCTCCGGACGGATCCATGGCCCGGCCGGCAATCGCTCCGCGCGAATCCTGGCTGAACCCGAGGTTCGCGAGAAATAGTGTGAGTAGAAATGTAGACGCAAGCGAGCGCATGGTCTCAAGTGTAGCCTATCGACAATTTTAGCCAATGACCCGGAATGCCTGTTCTAGGATTTAAATGCTATCGCAGAAAAAAATTTGGCAGCTTCCCTTGCCAGCTTCCCTACGAGCCGGCGTGTTGCGTGAGGTAGAATAACGCAGAAACCATGTCGCCAGCCATCAAGCGGCGCGCCCTTTGTCAGTGGCTCTGCTGCGCGCCCGCCCTGCTGTGTGCGCCACGCGAGATGCAGGCCCAGGACGTCCCACGGGACTGGGGCGACCTCTGGCAGCCGAGCCTGCCCGAGCGCGAACGCCACCCTTCCCTGTTCTACGACGGCACCGCCCGGGATCGGATCGTCTCCCGGCTCTCGCGGGAGCCGTGGAAAACCTGGTGGGCCGGCCTTCAGGCCGCTTCGCCGCGGA
>DATMYA010000069.1 GCA_035561135.1 Clostridia bacterium | reverse complement strand
TCTTCCGCGGGCTGGGGTTCAAGTACGTGACGCTGGATCTCGAAGGCTACCGGCAGGGGTCGATGAACGAAGTCCTCAACCTGCGCAAGTAGCGGCGGCGCGTGCGGGCGCGTTGTGCTTGAGGCACAGCCTGTAGAACTCCGGCCGTTCAGAACGGGGCATCGTCGTCGTTCTCCTCCCTGTCCAGGGACTCAATTATACTTTTGAGCGCAGCGTCTACCCCCATCGCCTTCCGTCTAGCCGCTTTGTAGAGATCGTTCATGTACCCAAAAGCCTCGATGGGATCGAGTTGGGTACTATTCGGGATATCAACATCCGTGATCTCTTCGACGAGAGTACCGTTCTGGTCTAGGACTTGAACGATGATATCGAGACCGCCCTGAGAGCCGTGACGGGTGAACAACCGAACCGCATAGCCGGGGAACGCTACTTGGTAAACGTCATCCTCGGCGGTGCGTTGCCAGTCCAGCTTTCCGGCATATGTCTTCTTGGCCAGTTTTTCTACTAATGTCCAGATACCGTCAGCCATTGTCTGCAATCCTCATCGAACCTAGAACTTCCGACAGCCGGTCCAGTTCGTTCGACACAACGATGTTGAGCTTCGCCGGGTTGAGAGTCTGGCCAGTTGCTACTGCCCTCTCAACCTTGTCCTCGATAGTCCGTAACTGCGCTATAGCACCCTGAATCACGATCGCGTGGCTCTCCTTCAAGTCCTGCCTGCTGGCGCGAATCGTTATGAGCGTGGCACGCAACGCAGAGTATCTATCCAGCAATGCAGTCCAATCTTGCTGCCTGTGGAGCCGCTTGACTTCCTGCAATACTGACATGGCGGCCGCGAGGTCGATCATTGCGCTCGCTCGGAAGATGTCGTGCCGAGCGTTTTCTGCAGATTCCCTGGCGCGGTCTGCCGCGTTCTTTGAGCGATAGACACCGATTAGGGTCCACGCGAACCCAGCAATCGAGACCAGCAAACCCAAGATGTTGGCGACATTTCCCCCCGTTGACAGTACGTCTGCGTGTTGGGCCGCGGTTGTCATCATCGCTCAGGTCAGCCAACATCTTATCTCAATGAGAGTCCATTGTCTCAATCTCCGCGCTGTTATCATCAGACATCACTACTACGCTGCTGATCTCGGTTGCTGCCAAGATCAGACAGGTGGGCCTGCCCGTGTCCGCCAGAGCGCAACCCGGTTTATGCCGGGCCATGCCCTACAGATCTCCGGCGGCAGTCGTGGATGTTGCACCGCCCTCGCGTGTGTTAAAACGTATCGAGCACGCAACCATGCCCAAAGAGACGAGTTCGAATCGCAGATCGTTCTTCCAGTCGGTGACGGCGTTCCTCGGACTGCCCGTTGTGGCAGCCGCGCAGGGGGGCCGGCCGGTGCCCAGCGGCGGCCAGGATCTTAAGTACCTACCCAGCTACGCGCGCGCCCAAAACTATCGTTCGCTGAAGCAATCGAGCTACGACACCACCGGCGGGAAC
>DATMYA010000068.1 GCA_035561135.1 Clostridia bacterium | reverse complement strand
AGTCCTCGATGCGGTCCAGTCCGGCGCGATGCTCGCAAGCGCGTTGGCGGTTTTTGGAATGCGTGATGCGCTCGGCCGGCTGGTCGCCCAGGGAATCATCGACGCCGTCGCGAAAGCGAAAGAAGAGCGCTCCGCGGGATTGAGTGCAACCGCTGAGCTGCAGTCGTTCGATTTCGTCGCTCCGCAGGTGGATGTAGAGGCCCTCGCTAAGGAACTGCGCCGACAGTTTGCATCGGGTGAATACGTCTCAGCGCCGGAGAAAAAAGCCGAATGACACTGAGCACGAATGCCAATGGCAACCCGGCATTGCTGAGATCGGTGCTCATGACCACCGGGGCCAGCGGCGGCTGCATTGTTGGGTACCTACTCGTTGCCGCTTTTCGCGCCGAGCCGAAGTTGATTGTTGAGAGCGTCGTTCGCGTTCTCTCGACGTGGGGCCCGTTGTTTGTGATTGTCCTGGTCGGAATGATTTACGCGAACCGCTGGGCCGAAGCCGGTGTGCGCGCGATCGAGAAGAACGCGGAAGCGCAGCAGCAGCTCGCTACGGCCGTTACGGAGTTCACGCACAAGGATGATCAGCGAGCCAGGGAAACAGAGCTGGTGTTGGATTCAATGTCGGGCGCGCTGCAGCGGATCTCGGCGCAGCAATCAGAAACACACAACCTAGTTGTCTCACTGTCGCAGCAGATGGAAGACCGAGCACGAGGTGCAGGAGCATGAACGACGTTCTCGACGCCGAACAGATGAAGCGGCTGCGCGGCCAGGTCCTTGAGATCCTCTATGCAAATCACCGCGCACAGAGGCCGCGCCTCGACTCGCTCACGCTCTGGGGTGCACTCCGCCGTTTGCTGTGGGACCTTGGCCGGAACGATGTGCGGACTGTGTTGCAGGATCTCAAGCGTCGCGGCTATGTGAGTTACACAACGCAGCGAGACAAAGATACGAATCGCGAAACCATGTCGCAAATCATGATCGAGCCGAAGGGCACGGACCTTGTTGAGGGTCCTCCTCCAACCGACGACGCGATCCGGCTCGACTGATGGCGAAGAGAAGACCAAAGACGGGCGACAAAAGACTCACGCGGCAGCCGCTGAACATCGATCGTCTGCCAACTGAGATGCACGACCGGATTCTGTTCGAGCGCACAAGGAATGGGCGCACCTGGCTGGAGCTGGAAGCGCTCTCGCCGACGTTTACGAAGGAATGGGAAAAGGTCGCACCGGAGATACAGCAACTCTTCCCTGGGCTGCGATTGCCGAAGTCGAATTTGCACCGCTGGTATGACCTGCGAGTTGAGCAGGTGCAACAGGAATCGCAGTTGGAAGTTGAGAGAGCACGCGCTGTTGCTGAGAGTTTTGCGCACGTCGAGCGCGGCGACCTGGACGCAGCCGTAACAAACGCTCTCACGGATCAGATCTTTGCACTGACTGAAAACGTCGACGAGAGGAGCCGCAAGGCCTTACGCGGCGACCTGATCAAACTCGGACGACTACTAGTGCAACGAAAGCGTGCGGAGATACAGGAGAAGCAGGCCGAAACCGAGCAAGCACGCGTTGAGCTGTTGAAGCAGAAGCTGGACAAATTAACGAATGACGCCGCCAAAAAACTCGAAAAAGGTCAGCAGCTCACGAAGCAAGACATCGACCGTATCCGTGAGCGGACCTTTGGGCTCCCGCCCGCATAGCGAGGCGCTGCCGCCCGTAATCCAGCTGCGCGGTTATCAGCAGCGGTGGATCGACGACAAGGCACGCTTCACGCTTGGGGTAAAGTCCGCGCGCATCGGCTTCTCGTTCGCAACGGGAGGAAAGCGCCTCCTTCGCTTACTCGAAAAGCCGAATCACACCGTCACGGTGTTGAGCGCTTCGAAAGCTCAGTCGATCGAGTTCGTCGAGAACGTTCAGAAAATTCGCCAGGCGATGGGCGCGGTCGCGGAAATCTTTGAGGAGCCTTTTGTTGACCAGTTTGGGGTGACTTCCGAAACACAGTCGCGCCTCCAGCTTGCAAACGGCTCGCGCATGATTGCATTGCCTGCCAATCCTCGTACGGCACGCGGTTATCCCGGAGACGCAGTGCTCGACGAGTTCGCACACCACCAGGACAGCTATGCGATCTGGGCGGCCGTGATGCGCCAGCTCGCTCTTGGGCATGAAGCCGACGTTCTCTCGACACCGAATGGCGAACAAGGAAAGTTTTTCGACCTCGCTCGCGATCTCGGATTAGTGGACGGCGTAGCTCCTGATACCAATCCCGTTCGCAAAGGTCCCTGGTCCGGGCACTGGGTGGATGTGAACCTCGCGGTGGCAGAGGGCTGCCCCATCAATATCGAAGAGATGCGCGAGGGCATCAAGGACGACGATACCTTCGCCCAGGAATTCCTTTGTGTGTTCCTTAAAGCAGTCGGCGCGTGGATTGGCGTGGATCTGATCCAGGCGGCCGAGGACGATGGCGCGACGATCATGTGGCCGCAAGGGTACGTTCCTATCGGGCCTGTCTACGGCGGACTCGACGTCGCCCGCGATCGCGATAAGAGCGTGCTCTGGCTTGACGAGCACCTCGGCGACGTCGCTTGGACTCGCGGCGTGATCTCGTATCACGGCATGCCGTTCCCGCAACAACACAAGAGCTTTTCTCCTCTGGTCGGACTTACGACGAGGACCGCGATCGACAGCACTGGCATGGGTATCGCGCTTTTCGATTACCTGGTGCAGGACTATCCGGGACGCGTGATGGGTGTGAACTTCGCCGGCAACAATGATGCCGGCGTGAAGTTGAAGACAGATCTCGCGATCCTGCTGAAGAAGCGTCTTGAAGCCGGGAAGAAACGCATTCCCGCCGACAAAGATATTCGCCAGGAGTTGATGGCGATCAAGCGTGAAGTGACCGGCACGGGCGTGCGCTTCGACGCGCCGCGCATTGAAGTGGACGGAGCAGTTGCGGGCGGAAAGAAGCGGAAGCTCTACAGCCACGCTGATAGCTTCTGGGCGGCAGCTCTCGCCGAGTTCGCGGCGCGTAATACGGTGCCTGCAGCGCTCGGATCCGCAGATGTGCAGTTCGGTGTTCGCTCAGCACAGGCGAGCGATGAAGTAGTTCAGCACGATTTACTCAGCCGTCGCGCAGGCGGCGAGTACTCGGTGGGCGCTCGCTCGCACGAGAGGAGAGCCTGGTGAGACTGACACTTCTCAATCTGCGGGAGACGATGCGTGCCGGTGACGTTCACCAGGTGTTCGCCACAAGCCTTACAACTTTGAACCTCACGCTGGACGAGTCGCTCACCACAAAGCCGGAGGACAAAGTAGCCAACACGCAACAGGCACTCAATCCGCAACTGCTTGCGCTCGGCGATTCGGAAGATGCTCGCTCCACGCGGATCACGTCCAGCAAAACTCGCCGAGACCTCAATCCGCTCATGCACGAGAAGATGCAGCAGGTCTGCTACTACCTCTCGAGCACGACGCCATTCGGTAAGCGAATTGTCGAAATCATCACCAGCTTTGTTGTAGGCGAGGGCTTCGATGTCATAGCCAAGGACCAACGCGTCCAGGATGTTGTAAAGCGGTTCTGGACAGACGGCATCAACGACATCGAAAAAAATCTGTCGGAGTACTCGGACGAACTGTCGAGGTTCGGAGAGCTCTGTCTTCCAGTCGCGGTCAATCCTGTCGATGGCATGGTACGTCTCGGCTACATCGATCCCCAGGACATCGACTGCATTGAGTACGGCCGGTTGCAGACCCAAGACGGCGACACTGACATCTCCTTCCCCGTTGCCGTTCGGTTGAAGCAACGGATGTTCGAGAAGGAACCGCGCAGGTTGCGCATCGTTCGCCTGGACGAAGACTCCAGTTCCGAAAGCTTTGGGCAGCTCGTAGGCGATTGCTTCTACTTCGCGGTTAACAAGTCGAAGAGCGCGAGCCGCGGAATCAGCGATCTTTTCTGCCTGGCTGACTGGATCGACGTGCTCGACCAGATGATCTTCGATTTCGCCGACAAGGTTCGGCTGCTGAACTCGTTCATCTGGGACGTGACTCTCAACGGGGCGGACCAGAAGGCCGTAGACGAGTACACAAGGAAGCTGACTAAGAACCCGCCTCGGCAGGGCGGCGTTCAGGTGCACAACGAAGGCGTGAAGTTTGAGACGAGGACTCCGGATTTCAAAGGTGCCGATATGGCCGAGTCCGCGCAGATGGTAAAGAAGTACGGTCTCGGCGGTATCGGCCTTCCGCCAATGTTTTTTGCCGATCCCGTAGATGCAAACCGCTCCACGGCTGCTGAGATGGAAGGCCCGACGGGGAAGAAGCTCACAGAGCGCCAGAACGTAATCAAGCGAATCGTCCGGGCGCTCGTGAATTTCGTAATCGACCAGGCAATCGCTCACGGTGTACTTCCCGAAGACGTCGATCGCGGTTTTGATATTCAGGCCCCTGATCTACTGATCCGCGACATGCAGAAGTCGGGTGCGACGCTCGCACAGACAGGCAGCGCCCTCGCTCTTGCGGAAGATCGCGGATGGATACAAGGGGAGACAGCTGCCCGTGCGTTCCACATCATGCTTTCCCAACTCGGCGTCAAGGTGGAGTCCAAAGACGAGTACGCGGCCGCACAGCTGGAGTCGAGCAATAAACAGGCACAGCAGATCGACGAACTAAATCCCCAGGTCAATCTGAAGAACGCGCTGGATCTTGCGGCAGGCGCTGGAGGTGTCCAGTGACCACCCAGCAACGGTTTGCAGAGCGGGTGCGAGATCTTATCAAGCAGAGCCGTGCGTTGACTCCGCAAGCACGGAAGAACGTGATGGAGCTGCTCGACGAGGCGCGTAAACGCATCACGAGCGAACTGGTAGGCATGGACCCCTCGCGATTCAGCAGCGCGCAGCTGAGAGCGGTCAAAGTATCGATCGATCAAGCGTTCAGCGATTTTGCGAACGTGGCCGTCCAGGACATCGGGAACATGCAGGCTACGGCCGCGAAACTGGGCGCGGCAACGGTCAACAAGCCGATGGAGGCTGTCTTCGGGCCTATGCCTCTTGGACAGGTTTCGAAGACGACACTCAGCATAGCGCAGGGCTACACAGCGGACCTTGTCACAGCTCTTTCGAAGACGGCGTCGGCAAATGTGAACGCCGCGATCCAGCGCGCATTCCTTGGTGGCCAGCCAATGAGCAGCATCATCGAGCAGGTTGGCCGATCCCTCGGCAACGGAAAGTTCGACGGCATCTTCGGCCCTATCGGAGAGCGTGCCCAGGCTATCGCAGTAAACGAGATCCTTCGCGTCCATTCGATGTCGGCGCAAGCGCGGCTCGAAGACCTTTCACAAGCACATCCCGACCTGCAGAAGCAGTGGCTCTGGATCCCCGCAGCAAAGAGGCCAAGGTTCGATCACCAGCAAGCGAGCGGGCAGGTGGTCGATGTTAATCAGCCGTTCGAAGTAGGTGGTGAGAAGTTGATGTTCCCGCGCGATCCAGCAGGCTCGGCGGAAAACACGATCAATTGTCACTGCCTGGAACGTCCGTACTTCAGCTCCGATGCGCTTAAGGCGACTTCGGCGCAGAAGGGGCTTTTGGAATCGCTCGGAATCAAAGTCAGCGTCACGCCGGCGGCGTGAGAGGAGAAGAGATGGCAAACGTTGAAGTTCCAGCGGCACCGCATTTCTTGCCGAAGTCGCAACGGTCTAACTGGACCAAAACATACGCGCAGGCATTCAAGCAGGCGCAGACCGATTTCCCCGATGACCTGTCGGCTCAGCGTGCGGCAGCTCTCCGCGAAGCCAACCGGATGCTCCGGGTACCAGAACCGGAGAGCTACGAAGCCGCGATGAAGCTTGAGTCATGGCAGGTACTCAAGCGCGATGTCGTTGCGATCGACAACGACGCGAGCGAATTTCCGAAGGGTTCCGAGGTGCTGAAGCTTGTGACTGCGGATGGCAAGAAGTTCACTTTTGCTGTTCCTCCGCCTCCGCCTCCTCCGCCGACGAAGCCAGCGGCCTAGTTTTTCATCGCACCGGAGAAATGCAAGGGGTGACGGATACCGGCGTCCTGAACAGGTCGCCCTTTGCGAAAGAGAGACGCGATGGAAATGTCGCTCGAAGAACTGAAAAACAAGCTTGACGAAGCAGTTCGTAAAAAGTTTGGCACCGTCAATGGCACAACCGACTCGTGGAAGTACTACGTCGTCGAGACCTTTGACGATTACGTCATTGCGCGCGGCACGGATGGCGAGTTGTTTCAGATCCCGTACAGCGTTGACACAAACGAAGAGATTCAGTTGGGCGACGCGGTTGAGGTCGAGACAGCTTACGTTCCGGTCGCGAACGCGGCGGTATTCCTCGCTCGCGACGCGGCGGCTGATGACCCTTTCACCTTTTCGATTCAGGTGATGAAGGCCGGCTTTGCCAACGGACACGTCGCCATCGACGGCAAACCGCTGCGTCAGTACTTCCCGCCTGAAGTGGTAGCCGAAGTTGCGGCGGCCGTTAATGGCGCTCGCTTCGGACGCCGACATCCGGCGCCCGACGAAAACGAAGCGGTTGACGCCACGCGCACTGCAGGCTGGTGCGACAACGGCGGGATGAGCGGCGACGCGGCGATCGCGCAGTTGCACCTGCTTAAAAGCGAGACTCAGTTGCAGGCAATGCTCTCGGCCGCGCGCGACGCGAACAAGCTGGATCTCTTTGGCATCTCGGCCCTCGGATTCTTCGGATTCCGTAAAGCGAAGATCAACGGCGAGGACGTTCTCTACGCGACGAAGTGCGCCAAGCTCACCAGCGTTGACCTGTGCGCCGAGGCGGCTGCAGGCGGCAAGTTCCTGGACAACGTTCGCCTGGCTGCTTCAGCGGCCGTGCGCGCGGAGATCTCGCGTATGCAGCGAGACGCAGTACGTAAAACTTCCCTCGCTTCAAGCGGGGAAAATCACGGCAGCCCGAAAGGCGCTGGCCGGAACAACGGAGATGGAGCGATGAAGGAACAGATCCTGAAGCTGCTCGCGGCGCTCCGCAAGGTGAACGCCACCAGCGCGGATGAGTTGAACACGGAATTCACGAACTTGCCGGAAGACAAGCACACTGAATTTCTCGCAAAGGTCGCGGAAGCGATCGCAACATTACCGGCGCAGGCTACAGCGGCTGCTGCCTCTGCCACGGAGTCCACGGTTGTACAAACGGCTCTTGCGCAGGCTCAGTCTGTGCTGGCGGATGCGAAGAAGATCCAGAGCGCGCAACTGGTCGCCACTATGTTGGCTGCTGCAAAGCTGCCGGTACCGGCGGCGGACCTGGTCCGTTCGCACCTCAAGGACCGCGTTGTCGAAGCGGCCGAGATCGAGGCGGAGATCACCAGCGTCCGTACCGCGTTCGCCGCATTCTCGAACGTAGGTCGCGTCGGCGGAAACGGCACCGTGCTCGTCGGACTCGACTCGACCGACAAAGTGCAGCTCGCGATGGACCAACTCCTTGGCGTGAAGGAGTCAGCGGGCAAGGGCGTCACACCCTTCCGTGGGCTCCGCGATGCCTATGGCTTCATCACCGGCGATCGTGAATGCCGCTTTGGTGCTGAAGGTGGATTCCTCAAGGTGAGCGAGGCAGTCGCAAGCACCGATTTTCCGAACATCCTGGCGAACTCGATGACGAAGCGCGCTCTTCAGGATTATGCCGAAGTCGGCAAAGGCGGCATCGACCAGCTGTACACGGTCGCTGACGGTATTTCCGATTTCAAGACACAGGATCGCGTTCGTGACGGCTATTTCGGCGATATCCCGATCGTCGCCGAAAATGGACCATACACGGAACTTGCGAAACCGACCGACGAGAAGATCCAGTACGTGCTGCAGAAGCGCGGCGGGTTGCTGACGATCTCTGAAGAGACGATCCGCAACGATGATCTCCAGAAGGTGAAGAACTGGCCGGGAAAGATCGTGCGCGCCTATCGCCGCACGCTCAAGCAGTTCATCACCAACCTGCTGGTGAACAACGTGACGTATGACGCGGATACGGTCGCGCTGTTCCACGCGTCGCACAACAATCTGGGCTCAACTGCGCTGAGCGCGACTGAGCTCGCCGCCCGCGAAATCATCCTTATGAAGCAGACCGAGAAGGATTCAGGGAAGCCCCTGGGCCTACGCCTGGCGTGGCTGGTGGTTCCGATCGACCTGATGCAGACGGCGATCCAAATCAACCAGAACAACGAGGGCACCAACCCGTTCTTCCATCGTTTCGGTGCCAACAATGAACGGATCATTGTGAACGAACTGATGACCGATGCGAACGACTGGTACTACGGCGCGGACAAGAACGAGGCTCCTTGCATCGAGATCGCGTTTCTCGATGGCGTAGAGGAGCCGCAGATCCTCATCGCAAACGATCCGCGCATCGGGCTGATGCTCACGAACGACCAGATCGTCTACAAGGTCAAGGGCGGCTTTGGCGGTGACGTGATCGACTTCCGTGGCATTGGGAAGAACGTCGTAGCGTAGTCCGGATCCGGCTCTTGGGACCTGAACCGCAGGCGGCCGTGAAACAGACCTCACGAGGCAGAAACACGGCCGCCTTACAAACTCAAAAGGAGTTCGCAATGACAGAAAGATTGCGGCGTACGACGATCAACCTGCCAATCTCCGGTGCGCTCGCAGTCGCCGCCGGCGTGGTGACTTGGGCGGCTCAGTTTCGCGGCCGCATTGAGGAAGTTGAGCTGTCGCTTGGGACAACCGGATCAACGTCGGGCAGCACGACTGTAGACGTCAAGAAGGGCGGAGCGTCGATCATGGCCGCCAATGCTCTCCAGATTGCCCAGGGCTCGGCGACGAAATACGTTCGCGCCTCTCCCGCAGCAGCGTCCGGACACCCAAAGGGATTGCCGTTCGAGCCTGGCGATGTGATCACCGTGGACGTGACGACGGTTCCCGGTACAGCGTCCACAAACGGGCTCGTGACTCTCAGCATCATCGCGCAGGATGTCTAGCGCAATCGACGATGCTGAGAAGCTGAAAGCGATCGAGCGGGTGCTGACGGAAAAAGGCATCCTGGCGCACTCGCCGATTTATCAACACAGCGATGTCATGAATTTTGAATACTTTCGTGGACGCGGCGACGCGAAGGCATATTTCGACAACGTCGTGCATGAAGCTTTGAAACTGATTCGAGGTTGAGCGATGGCGAGAACATTCCGCGACTTCCAGACTGAAGTTGACCAACGCGTGAAGGATACGTCTGGGAAGCTCGCTGCTGCCGACAAGGATGCTGCTTCGCCAAGCCATCGCGCAAAGGTACTCGCTCGACCGTCCTATGCTGGTGGTTACAGACGTCGCCGGCGATGGCTCATCCCTTGCACCCTTGCCAGAGGGCAGCGATGGTGAGCAATTTGAGGAGAGCTTTTCTTCCATCCGCTCAATCGAGCATCCGATTGGAAACATACCTCCAACGACGCTCGAAGCTGTCGAGTTTGATCTTTACCGTGCGCCGAGCGGACGCAAGATCATGTTCACTTCGATGCAGCTGTCCGCCAGCGACCAGGCGCGAATTACCTGGACGGCCAGACACAAGAATGACGGCTCGACCGTTCCAGAGCCAGACTTCGAAGCAGTCGCGGATCTCGCTGCCTCACTGTGTTTCGATATCCTCGCCGCCGCATACCTGCAAACAGGTGATGCGTCGTTTCAAGCTGACTCCGTTAGCTACCGCACGAAAGGTCAAGAGGCGCTCGCGCTCGCGACGAAGTTCCGCAAGCGGTACTTCGGCCACATGGGGATCGCCGAGGGTGATGGCGCAACGAACGGCGGATCGACACAAGGTCCTGCAATTGCAATGGGCGACGTGGACGTGATGATGGGGTGGGGCGGCGATCGGCTCACGCACGGGCGGAAAACCAGATGAACTACTCGATCAAAGTTACTGGCCTACAGGAAGCCACTGGCATGCTGCGCGAAGCTATCCATGCCGGCATCGTCAACGGCCTGCATAAAACTGGTGAGCGCGGAGTCGCCCTGGTCTCAGCTAACGCGCCAGTTGCCTCTGGCGTGCTCGCAAACGCTATCACGGCCGAATATAGCGGCGTCCAGGGAATGATGAAGGCTACCGTTTTTTCGCAGCCACCTGCAGACGTGTACGCGCCACCGGTGGAAACCGGAACACGTCCGCACTTTCCTCCGCCTTCCATGCTGTTGCCTTGGGTTAAGCAGCGCTTCAGTCCGGCGAGCGAGAAGGAGGCATTGTCGATCGCGTTTGCCATTGCGAAGACGATTGCGAAGCGCGGCACTAAGGGAAAGTTTATGTTCGATCGCTCACACAAGCAGTTACAGACTGAGGCGACAGGCATCTTCGAGCGTGAGATTGCCACGCAGTTGCAAACAGCAGGCTTCGGAGGCAGACAGTGAGCGCAGAAGACGGTAGCGACGCACTGGAACTCGCAATCGCCGAGGTTGTAAAGGTCATTAAAACGGTTCCGAACGTTGGCAATGTGCAGGACCACGTCGCTTATGTGAATGACGAAGCGAAGTTCAAAACCCTATTCGTTAACGATGCGACGACTGATGTTCGCTTTTGGAATGTCACGCGCGAAAACACTGACTCGGCCGACGTCAAGGTACGTACGAATAAGGACCTCCACAATCTGCTGATCAGGGGATACATGAGCGTAGTGGAGGACAATGCGTCGGAAAAGACGTTCCGCATTCTGATTGAGCAGGTCCGCGCGGCGCTGAAGGTAAACCGCAAGCTGAACGGCACGGTGTTCTTTTCTGGACCAACGAAGGTAAGAACGCAGACATCGGGAACAATCGGGAGCGTGCTGGTGCACTATTGCGAGCTCGTCCACCAGGTCGTTGTTTACCCGATCAATTACTAAGGAGGATGAGATGGCTGGCGAAGAAATGGTTCATGTGAGGCTGAGCGCCTCCGGGATCGAGCGCGCCGGGGAAGGCACGCTGCGGATGTACGGCAGCAGGTATGCGTTCGAATTCACGCCAGGCGAAGTGCAGCGTGTGACGCGCTCGTTCGACTGGGCGAAGGTTTTGAGCAACGAAGTCAACGAGTCTGGCGAGCCGCTGTTTGAGTTGGCAGTTGACTCCACCGAGGAAGGAGCTTAAGCGATGCCGTACGAGCCGCAACATGTTGATGTCCGTAACCTGGTCCTGAGCCCACACAAACAAGGGGCGTATGGCACCGCATTGCTGGACGCAAAACTCACACAGCACATTTCTTTCGACGCCGGCGCGGAAGGTACGATCGGCAAGGAGTGGTACACCGACGCCGACAAGGCCGGCAAAGGCCACGTCTTCCCAACGCAGCGCAAGGTTGTCAAACAAGACACCGGCTTCAAGTTTCCGTTCGAGTTGAACGATTTCATTGCTGGTTGGCTTGGTGCATGGGGCATGGGCAAGGTAGTTGTTGTTGGCCCTTCTCCCTATACGCACACATTCACCTTCGACACCACGTCAAACATCGTTGCAGTCACGACCGTGTACGTCGAGGACGGCGGCGGCATCAAGACTAAGTATCCCGATCTAGCGATTGCTGAATTTGAGTTGAGTGGAGCGGAAACAGGTCCTGTAACGGGCTCGGCGACGCTGATGGGAAGCGGTCGCTTCACCGAGGTTGCAATTGCCGCACTCCCGCCCCTCACAAATGAACAACTGTTGCTCGGAAGCGACACGGACATTCTGTTGGGCGCTCCGGGCGCACCGGCGTCAATTAAGGAACGTGTGCGCCAGTGGAGCGTGAAGGTATCGCAGGGATTGGAGATTCATCGCGCGCCTGGTCACGGTCTGTACGCCACGTTCACAAAGCGCGGCATTCCGCGCGTGAGCGTGAGCCTGGTCATCGCCATGCCGGCCGCTGACGACATCCGCTCTCTGTACCTCGCCGACACGCTGCAGGAGCTACAGATCAACACTAACTCTGGCGCGGCGGCGCAGTGCAATCTCAAATTTCCGGGCCTGTATCTATCGGCGTGCGCACTTGGCATGAACGGAACTGAGCGGGTATACCAAGTTGAAAGCGACGAGAACGCGGTGATTAAGAACGGGGTCAACGACTACTTCCAAATGGTCGTGACCAACAGCACCCCAGCTTTCCTGGTCGTGTAATTAAGTGCGCCGTCTCCGGGAACCTTCCGGGGCGGCGCGTTTCAGGCCTTGCACTAACGGTCGCATCCACTTCGCGGCCGAGCAGGCGCATCAACTCCGTGCCTGCCACGAGGATCCTCTCCTCGCCCGGTTGCAGAACAAATCACACGGAGGCAATTCTGATGCAGAGCAACAGCGAACTTCTTCCCCTGGACCTGGCTGAGCGTACAGTCGCGATCAAGGA
>DATMYA010000067.1 GCA_035561135.1 Clostridia bacterium | reverse complement strand
CTTTCTGTTCAACGGGGCCACGTCACCGAACACTGTTGGATTTGTGGCAGGGGCTGGACTCCGCCTCAAGCTGGGTCCGGTCAATATCACGCCGGAAATTCGTTATACACGCTGGGGCGGCGACAGCTTCTCACAATCGCTCTTGAACGTGTTCCCATTAAGCCGAAACGAGGGCTCTGTTCTGCTGGGCGTAACGTTTTGATCGCAACGCTTGGCCGCGTCAGATCAAAACGCGCGCGTGCTACCCCATCGGACACCGCGGGCTTGAACTGAGGTCAGTGGGAGTCAGCGACGTTTCGGCTGAATGAAACGCGACACGGCGGCCGCTCGCCGTGTGAGGGAGTGCGCCGCAGAACCAGTTCGGCGGGAAGGAAGACAAAATTCTGATTCGTGCGCGTCAAGAAGGTCGTAGCGAACAGGCCAGTGAATGGGTAGGACCGGATCCTCTATCTCGTTACATTATTCGGTCCGCCATCTGGTGCGGAGCACGGCGCGTGCTTGCGAAGCCAGCCTTCCCGCGAGTTCCTCCACACGCTCCACTTCGGCGAGTGACCAGCTATCTTTTTCGTAGTATCGCGGCAGCCCGATGATGCCAGCGTGCTCTTCCTCGTCAGGCTCGAAATGCCACACCTCGAGTCCGAGGTCTCCAATATGGCCGACATGTAGGCTGTCCACCCCGTGGCCACTGCTGACCTTTGTCTTGCACTGCTCGACGGTGCAGAGGACAGCGCGCATGAGAGAGAGGCCCGTCCGCACGTCCGCCTCGCGCATAACAGGAACGCCTCGGGCTTCAGGGTCCCATCTTCCTCAAGCCAGCTTTTCCTGATTACAATTCGGTAAACAATCTCCGTACAGTCGAGGCGAAAGTCGAACACGCGGATTGTTACTCTGAACCTCGGTCCACCCACTGCAGCCAAGCGGCAAAGCTATCGTAGGTGAGATTATCAGTAATCTGGTGCTGCGAACCCGCCTGCGCGTACAAGTAGCTACGGCCTTCAGGCGTCGGCGGAAGCACGAGTCTGAGCTGGCGGTTCTGCTTACGCCAGGTGATCCGAAGTCCCGCAGCGGTATCCGTGCATGCCGATCCGGCAGGGAAGGGGTCTATCAAGGCCGCCGAACTGCGCAGGAGTTCGGTCGCCATGGCATGGGCGAAAAGCGACGGGCGTGCCGGGCCGTACTCGTCTTCCTCGGGCTCGCCCGAGAGTTCATCAAGGCTTCGGAGCGTGCGCCGAAGACCACTGTTGAAGGCGGCGGGCATCCGCCATGCTCGCATGGTCGCCTCGGCTGGAACAAGGACCCGTATGCCGGGCAAGGTCGCCGAGCTCGCAGAAACGCAGGCCCACGAATCAGGCCTTCGAACGGGCGCGTTCGAGGCTGGTTCGTCCCATTGGTCGGGATCCAGTCCACCGAAGAGCCCGACGCACAGCGGCATCGTGCTCATGCAATTCTCCCCCACATGGCATGGCTTTCATCCGTCGTGAGTGCTGCGAATGTGTACACGATTGCGTCGTGCGCAATCGTAAACCAATGGTCCATATTTGCATCGCCTGTCGCGGCGCTTCCTCGGGCCGTGAACTCAACCACGAGCACTTCTTCTGGTGTGACATGGGGTTCCGTCGCCCTAACGCCGTGCTTCAGCGTCATTGCCAATCTGCCCGCGTCACCCTCCAAGGGCCAGCCGAGGGTCAGATTAATAACGCGCGGATCGGCACCGGAGGGAGTCTGCGGCAACTTGTTATAGAAGTTCATAAACCGCCAGACATCTCGGGGAAACTTCACTCCCGGGGAAGCCATCATGTTCACGCCCTGGATGTGATCTACCGCTTCAAGCAGCGCCTCTGCTACCTGCTGCTAAAGAAACACCGCACCCGGCGACAGTGCCCACGACTGGTGCCACGGTTCCTGCGAGCGGTCGAGGAGTTGCGGCAGTCCGGACTGCTGCAACTGGTACGGCTCGGTGAAACGCTGCACAACTGGTCCGCGGAGATTGCGGCCATGTGGCGCTTCACCCGCAACAACGGCATCACGGAAGGCTTCCACACCAAAATGGAACTC
>DATMYA010000066.1 GCA_035561135.1 Clostridia bacterium | reverse complement strand
TCTGACGAGAGCCATAGACCTAAGCCCACTGTCAGCAATAGTGCGCAAGTAACCGTCAGCGCAGGCACTGTGGATCGCGACCGCACCAACAGCACGACAGCCACAAAGACGCATTGCAAAGCGAAGGCCACCATGCCTCCGCGGGATTGGCAGAGGAAGATGGTCGTGGTCATCAGTACCGTAGCGAAGCCAAGCACGACACGTTTAGACGCCGACAAGTCGAGCTTGAAGCTGCCCACCAGGGCGAAGGGAATCAGCAGTTCCATCAATCCCGCGTAGTGGTTGCGATTGACGTACGGGCCGTAAACCGCCCCGCCGAAGCGCGGCGTGCGTGTCCAGTAAAGTTTTTCGTCCGACGTGAACTGTTGAAGGCACCCGAAAACTGCCATCGCGAATCCGAACGCAGCCAATGCCAGGCACAGTCTGCGCATCTCGCGGTCTGTGCGAAACAGGTCAGTCGCGATGAAGAAGACCAACGCGTACGCGACATACTTCAGAAATTCCGTGACCGTCAGGTACCGGTATGCCGTCGTACCAAAGATCAGTTGCACTCCTACCAATGCCAGGAACAGCATTGGCGGCAGATGCACGATTCGCAGGTGCAACGACGGTCTGGACGCCGCAAGCCGCGAGACTACCCACAGCGCGAACACCGCTGCGCTACCGAGTTCCAGCACGAGAGTGGACCAAGCCTCCACGGCGCCAAAAGCAAGTGGCCCGAACATGAGCAGGGCAATCGTGCCGTAGCAAGCGACAGTGCGCAATTTGCGCTCTGCGCGAAGATACGGTGCCTCTGCGGGCGACGCGGCGCTGTAACGCACCTGCTCGGTCGTTGTTGTCATTGCGACTCCTTGACCAATTGCAGGTCGTCGATCCAAACTCGCCCGCGTATGACTGTGGTCCCCGGATCGCGCAACACGGCGAGCACAGCGATGCTTGCTTCGCCGCCCGTTGTGAATCGAGCTTCGAGTTCTTCCCAATCACCCTGGTGGATTACATCCCTGGTCACGAAATAGCGACTTTGGTTTGTGATGTTGATGAGCGCGAAACGCGGGCCGTGCGCTGATTCCAACACCGGCTTCATGTATCCGGTAAAGCGGTATTGTGTATTCGGCTCCAGCACCACGTACTGATGCAGCCCC
>DATMYA010000065.1 GCA_035561135.1 Clostridia bacterium | reverse complement strand
ATTTCGCTCACCTCCTGGGGGCTGCCGTTCATGTCCACGGCGTATTCGAAGTCCCCGATCTTGGCTGTGCCGGCGGGCAGGATGAGGTTCTGGGCGCCCACGGCGTTGACCACGTCGAGCGGGGAAAGGCCCTTCGACTGGAGGAGCGCCGGGTTGATGTCCATCATGATCTGCGGGGACTTACCGCCGAACGGAAACGGCACGGAAGCGCCGGCAACGGTGGCCAACTGCATCCGCATAGTGTTGCGGCTGATATCCCCAAGGGCCGTTTCGGAAAGGGTGGCGCTCGAAAGCGAAAGCTGGAGGATGGGGACGGTGGAGGCGTTGTACCGGATGACCAGCGGCGGGGTGGCGCCGGGGGGCATGCTCTTCAGCCCGGTCTGCGACATGGCGGTGACCGCGGCCAGTGCGGCGTTGACGTCCGCCGAGGGCTGAAAGAACATCTTGATGACCGCCATACCGTTCAGGGTCTGGGACTCGATGTGCTCGATGTCGTTCACCGCGGTGGTCATGGACCGTTCGTAGTTGGATACGATGCGGCCCTCGAACTCGCGCGCATTGAGGCCGGTGTACGTCCAATCGGCGGCTATGACGGGGATGTCGATATCGGGGAAGATGTCGGTGGGCATCCGGGAGATCGCGACCGGACTGAGGATCAGGATCAGGATGGCCAGAACGATGAAGGTATAGGGCCGCTCAAGTGCAACCCGGACAATCCACATGCGCAGGAATCCTTAATGCGACGGAGCTGACAGCACGCTTTCGCAAATACGAAACGAAGTCGTATAGTTTCGATTTAATGATACTCTACAGAGTATAGTGATGGCAAAAACCGCGCGTGAAGCGGAGGTCCGGGCCCCGGGGAGGCCGCGGGACGAAGCAGCGCGAAAACGCATCCTGGATGCGTCGCTGGCGCTGATGGAAGAGATCGGGTTTGCCAACCTGACCTGCGACGGCATAGCCGAGCGGGCCGGAGCGAGCAAGGCGACGGTGTACCGCTGGTGGCCCAACAAGGCCGCGGTGGTGATCGACGCGTTCGTGGAGGCCGTTACGCCCGACCTGCCGAATGAGGGCGCGGAATCCGTGGAAGAATTCGTACGGATGCGGCTGCGAAGCTTCGCGCGGGTGCTGGCGGGCCGCAACGGGCGGGTGCTGGCGGCGGTGGTGGCGGCATCGCAGAACGACCCGGAGGTGGCGGCAGCCTTTCTGGCCCACTGGATCAAACCGAGGCGGTCGATTTCCCGGAAGTACCTGGAGCGCTTCCAGGCGGAAGGGACGCTGGTGCAGCACGCCAACATCGACCAGATCCTGGACGTGATGTACGGGCCGCTCCAGTTCCTGCTAATGACCAGGCGGTGCCGGATCACGACCGAGTATGCGGACAGCCTCGCGTCCCTGGTCCTGCACGGGTTGTTGCCGCGGAACGGGGACGGGTAAAGCTCGCTCCGGCTCACTCTCTTCCTTCTTAATATCCGGCTTTGGCTGTGGTGCGTCCGGGGGTTCGGGCGGCTCGGGCGGGGGTGTCTCCGGGTGTTCGGAAATGGGATTGGGTTCGTTTGGTATCTCCGCGGTGCGCAGCAGGAGGAGGTTGTGAAATGCCCGCTGATAGGCGCAGTGAAGGCGGGTTTCGTAGCGGTGGAGGAGGCTGAGTTCGGGGGAGAAGGCGAGTTGGGAGAAGGCGCCGGCGATGCGGGCGACCTCGTCGGGGCCGGACTGCTCGCTGAGGCGCTGGTCGAGGAGGCTTGCCTCGATGGCCCAAGCGCGGCGCATGCGCCAGAAGGAAGTGGCCATCTCTTCAAGGAAGCCGAGCTCGATGCCGTCGGCGGGGCCGAAACGGTTGACGAGCTCGGAGTAGAGCGCCTCAAACGCCTGGGTGGACTCGTTTTCGAGAACCACGGTTTTGGCGAGCAGGCCGTGGCGCATAGCGTTGAAGGAAGAGCGGCTTTTGCCGGCCGCCGTTTTGGGACCTTTGGAGCGGGCGCCGTTGGCGCGCGCGGAAATGATGCGTCTGATGGATGCCATCCGAACCTCGTTCACACTATACCGCCGGGGGCGCGGGGAACAGGTCCGATGTGCTTTGTTTTCAATGGCTATGGCGTGTGACCGGGTATCCGCCGGGGGCACACCTATTTTGCTTCTGGATACGAGCAGCCGCGCGCATCTAAGGGAATGATGATGGGGTGTGCGGTCTGTAATGCGATGTTCATGTGAGTTCGTGAACTTCGTTCGAGAGGAAACAACAAAGCCGTGATTAAGCACTTGACGCAGGAAGTGCTCCGGAATCACAAGCCGTAGGGTACCAGGACCGGGGGTGATGTGGGGGTAGTCGGTAGTGTCTAGAGATCGTGGATTGGCGAATCGTGACCGTCAGGTAACCTTCTGTACGGTGGTGTACACTTGATTCGCTATGACTACATCTACATGCCCAAAATGCGGAGAGGTGCTTAACCGCGTCCAGGTTCAAGACATTGACGCTTACGTTTTAGGGGGGACCACCTGGCGCGCGCTCTCGTATTCTTGCCCATTCTGTGACGTGGCTATTAGCATCCAAATAGATCCGATAGCCCTAAAGAATGACCTTATTGACGAGTTGCTTCGAAGGCTGGGGCGGGCCTAAGCGCTCACCACTCAGCCCTTCTTCTTCCCGCGCTTCGCCTTCGGCCACTTTGGGCTATCTCAGCCATCGGCATCGGCCTGGCGCCCAGGAGGATCCGAAGCACGGCGACAATAATATAGTTGACAAAATGAAGTTCCTATTGATCATGGCCGCTGAACCGAACACTCTCCAAGAAGCCATCGTATACTTCGCCGATCCCGTCAACTGCCGCGAATACCTCGTCGCGCGCCGCTGGCCGAATGGCGTTGAGTGCCCGCGCTGCGGCCCCAAGAACGTTCTGTTTCTTGAGAAGTACAACCGCTGGCATTGCCGCGAGAAGCACGACGCGCCGCAGTTTACCCTGAAGACCGGAACGATCATGGAAGACTCCCCCATCGGTCTGGATAAGTGGATGATGGCGATGTGGCAAATCGTGAACTGCAAGAATGGCATCAGCAGTTACGAAGTGCATCGCGCCATCGACGTGACGCAGAAAACCGCGTGGTTCCTCGATCACCGCATCCGCTTCGCGCTGACGCAGGGGAGCTTCAACAAGTTGTCTGGACAGGTTGAAGCCGACGAGACTTTCATCGGTGGCAAGGCTCGCAACATGCATGCGGATCGGAAGGCGAGGAAAATCACTGGGACGGGCGGCAAAGATAAGACCGCCGTCATGGGCATCCTGGAACGCGGCGGCAAGATCGTTACCAAGGTCGTCCCGAATCGGAAGAAGAAGGCGCTTCAGGCTGAAGTCTGCGAACACGTTGTTGCGGGCTCCGCGATCTTCACCGACTCGCTAAAGTCGTACGAAGGCATGACCGAGTTTCAGCACGAAGTGATTGACCACGCGGTAGCCTACGTCAACGGCCAGTGCCACACGAACGGTTGCGAGAATTTCTGGAGTCTTCTCAAGCGCTCGCTGAACGGAACCTACGTCAGCGTGGAGCCCTTCCACCTGTTCCGTTACCTCGATGAGCAGACCTTCCGGCACAACAATCGCATCGGCATGAACGACGGCCAGCGGTTCGATTTGGCTGTGCGGCAGATCGTAGGGAAGCGGCTGACGTTCGATCAGTTGACCGGGAAGGTAGACATCGAAAAATCAGACATGCGCCCCTGCTGAGGCCGCGGCAGGGGCGCGGTAAGCGTAGGCCTCTGCCCATTTGATGCATAAGTAAAGTAACCCCCACTTGTGGGTCGGTGAGGTTCTTGGTAGACTCCCCAGTAAGGTGACCAGCGCAACAGAATGGGCAAACACCTTGGGCTTGGCGATTAGCCCACTGTTTGCAGCAAATTACGATGTTTCGCCTGGCAAGCACTATGCGATGCTTGATGGCCGACGTGCGTCTTTTGCCTGCTCGGTCATGGACGCCACGGTGGATATTTCCCAGGAGAATTCTCAGAACTGGCAATGGTCGGCTGACCTTGCTCATCATGTCCTGATTACGCCCGACCATGTGTTGGTTCGGTCCGGACGCGACGCGGCCGGAAGGAAATTTCGGCTCGATTCGGTAAGCAGCCGTCTTGAGCAGTTTCTTGGTTTTCTTGATGACTCACGCAGTTCTGCCCTTCCTGACGTGGTCCCGTTTTTAGTAGAGGAATTTAGGCAAATGTGGGCAATCACGGGGGAGCAAGAAGGACACCACGCCCTGACGGCTTTCCTCTTCGCGTTAAATGCAGCGGATGGGGACGCGGACCGCTTGGATGACGCCGCTTGGCGACAGACAACGATGTTAGATATTGGAATTGACCCCAGTTTGGCTCCGCTGCATTGGAGTTCCGAAATTGCAGACCGCGCGCGAGGACTTCAAGCAAGGGCACCCTTAGGCCTTCGGCTGATCCCGTCGCTTGTGTTGCGGCATGCCGCAGGACGGCTATTTCAGGAAGCGCATGCAATCTTGGAATCGGTTCAGCTCGGTTTATTTGGCGAACACGCCATTGAGACAGCACCGGGCTACTTCCCCACTGGCGCGTATTTTACCCCGGTTCGCATCGCCCGCTTGCTGGCAGATTGGTCGCTACGACAATTACCAACTCTGCCCAACGTCCTAGCAATTGCAGATTTTGCATGTGGATCGGCGATCTTTTTGACTGAGGCTCTGCGCGCGCTTGAGCGACGGGAATTCAAAGGAACAGTTCAATTGATCGGCCGTGATCGAAGCCCACAAGCCGTCACGATGGCGAAGGTTGCGGTTCGGGCTCTAGAGCGCGACATGCCTTCCATGAAGGTCACCTCCGACATCAGCCAAGCCGACGCCCTCGACGCCGACTGGCCAAAGGCGGATATTATTCTGATGAATCCACCGTTCCGATCATGGGAGCAAATGAACGAGCGCGAAAGGGGATGGGTCCATGAGACTACGAAGGGTGTGGGGCGCGGGAGGCCGGATCTGAGTGTCGGCTTTGTAGAGCGAGCGGTCGGCGCTCTACAGCCGGGAGGCGTAATGGCTACGCTGGTTCCAGCGGGAGTGCTTGCGAGTGATAGTCTGGGAAAATGGAGGGATGCCTTACTCCAAAAAGTCACTCCTAATCTAGTCGCGGTGCTCGGAGAGCACGGACTATTCCAGCACGCGCTAGTAAATGTCGGCGTACTGGCGCTGAGAAGCGGCCCTCCCTCTACGGAAAGGACGCCCCTTTATGTCGCGTGGTCGTCATCGGACGATGGAGCCGCCTCACGTGCCATACGCGGCATTCGACGATCACTTCCCGGCAGTCGTAATCATCCACAATCGACTGATGATGTCGGTGGATGGAGTGTTACCGTAACCACGATCGAGGCTTTCAAGCGGAGACCATCTTGGCTGCCGGGAACGGGAACTCTCGGATCTCTTCTCGATGAAATTCAGAGCCAGACCGATACGAACGTAGGCCAGATGTTCGATGTTCACGAAGGAATTAAGACCGGGGCCAAGCACATTTTTATCCAGCCGCAGAGTGTAGTGAGGGGCCTGCCCGAAAATGAGCACCGATACTTTAATGAAGCCGTTGAGGGGGATAATTTTTCTGACGGAGAGATCAAGCCCAACACCTGTCTCTTTGTCTCCGACGACACATGGGAAACTTGGGATGACGTGGAAAAGGCTGTTCCTGTTTTTTTTGAAAAGTACCTTAAGCATGAACAGCAGCTATTGGGTAATCGAAAGGCCGACCAAAAAGTAAAGCCCTGGCAGCTAACGCGGCGGCGCACATGGCCCGCAGGAAGGCCGCGGTTATTATCGAAGCGATTTGGCCTCTATCCGGCCTTTGCGCGGGACCCACGGGGTAAATTCGCTGTCGTACAGGCATACGCATGGGTTCCGACCGAACGATTGAAGGGCGGCCTTTCTTCAGACGAGCTACGCGAACTCTTAACTGTATACTGGTGGTACTTCAACTCGCGCGTTGCTATTGCGCTTTTACGTGAGTTTTGCCCTAACGTTGCTGGGGGGCAATTGGATCTGTCGCGGAAGTTCGTGAAACATGCTCCACTTCCTGATTTACCACGGCAACTCCGAGAGAATCCGGCACTACAGGAACTATCAACCAACATTCGGCTTAGCTCTGGAGATAAACTGCCACAACTTGGCGACCGAGATCGGTTTGCCGCTGAAGCCCTTGGAACGAATCTATCTAGCTGGAACCTGTCAGGGCTGTATAAGCAACATAGTTAGATGGAATGTAAAAGCAGCCAGTTTGCAAATCACGTTGCAGAGATATCGAAGATACTCCAAAGGGAGTGTCATATTTCAGAGGCTGGCCTAGTCGTCCATCAAGATTTTCAAATAAAGATTCGGGGCGGTCCGACGCCTCTGTTTCGTCCAGTGACGACCGAATTTGATGTCCTGGAGTACGCTTTAGAACTGCCTATCTCTACGCAAAGCCACCAGCGCAAGTACTGGGTCGGCTTGCACGAGGCGTGGAAGCCGCTCAGGAGCAAGCACAAGATTAGCTTTAGTCGGTGCTCGCTGCGCCTATATGTGAGCGCAAATCAGGAGGAGCCTGCGCATTTCCTTAGGCTCGAATGGGTCGCCCCCGAAGATGGGATTTATCAAGGAAGGCACGCCGGACATCCTCACTGGCATGTTGATCGAGTGGTTCTCGCTGGCAGCAAGGTTCTCGCACGCTCATTTGAAGATCCCCCTCCTGAATCGGGGGCACCTGCTGTAGAGGAATTTGGCCCCTTGGCGGCTTCTGAGCCTATCCAGCAGGGTTATAGCGAATTTGATTGTTCGTGGATTCAAAAGATCCACTTACCGGCTCAGGCTGGGTGGATCAAGAAATGGCGCGGCACAGAGGTTCCAGGCCCTCACCAATCCGAACCTGACAATTTTGAGGCTTTAGAAAATTGGTGGAGTGGATCGCTACGATACTTTGTACACGAATTGAGTAGCTGAGAATCTAGCCATTTTCGGCGTTATCATAGAGGCAGGGATGAAACCTTTACCCGCACCCCACGTTCCCGGCAACACCGAAGCCGAGCGCATGGACAACGCCGTCCGCAAGATGTTCACGGTCTCCAAAGACGCTGTGCTGAAGCATGAAGCGAAAGAAAAACGAGATCGTGAAAAGAAGCGCAGAGCCAAAAACCCGCACTGATTTTGCTCCGGCCTGTCACGCCAGTCCCATCCTACCGCTGGCCGGCTATTTTGCCAAGTATATTATTACCCAAATTAGGGCTTGGGGACTTTGGGGGCGACGAGGTCGAGTATCTCAACCAACAACGCGCGCTAGAGCATCGCACCGCGGTTGTAAAACTCAACGGTGTTCAGCAGGACATCGTAGAGCGCAAGAAGTACGCACTCTGCTTTTTCGTGCTTGCATGTGCATGGGTGTGCGTTATTGGAACGATCCTGCTACTGCAAGGATTTGGCTCCTTCTGGTGGGGGTGTATGCCATTTAAGCTTTCCGATTCGGTTCTCTTAACGGCGATGGGAACCACAACAGCAAACATCCTCGGAATCTTGCTGGTCGTGGCGAAATACCTGTTTAAATCCAATGGTGAGTGAGTGTGACAGCGCCCCACTTGCACACCAATCGCGAATGGTGAGATTACTTGAGCGGAGGGCGGCGGAGTCGAACCGCAATGCCGCCAAGGATCTGGCGTTCATAAGACGCGTCCAAGCACACCGGCTTGTCGCTGACCTGCTCCCCGAAAACTCTACCAGCGATAATTGAGGATTCTCCGGCGGTGACCCGCTACCGAAGTTCGTACCAATCGAACCTGGGATTCCGCAGGGCTAAGGTCCTCCGGAGCCCGGTTGACGGGCCCGAAAATCACTCCAGAGACTCAGTAGAGAGTCCCGGGTTTGCGCGATGCGTAAAAGCGCT
>DATMYA010000064.1 GCA_035561135.1 Clostridia bacterium | reverse complement strand
TCCGAGTAACGCGCCTGCTTGAGCGAGCGCAGCATGAGGTACGAGAGAATGCGCTCTTCGGGCTTGCCCGCAATTTTCTCCGTGAGCTTCTGGTACATGCGCGGCGTGAGGTGAACCTCTTCCGGCAGTTCGATGGGACGGGAGCCGCCTCGACCTGTTCCCTTGCGCGCGCGACGATCTCCCCGCGGCTCGAAGCGCTTGATGGGAAGCGCACCGACACCCAGCGAATAGCCAAAGGCCGCAGCAATGTTCTCGAATTCGTAAACGCGTTTAGGATCGGGCTTCTGGTGGATGCGATAAAGCGACGCGACCTGCTTGTTTTCGAGGTAACTGGCGACGCTCTCATTGGCTGAGAGCATGAACTCCTCGATGATGCGGTGCGCGATGTTGCGCTCGGAGCGCGTGACGCCCTGCATTAGTCCGTTTTCGTCGAACTCGATGAGCGGTTCGGGAAGGTCGAAGTCGATGGAGCCGCGGCGCTTGCGCTTGGCGTTAAGAATCATGGCCAGTTCGCGCATCAGATCGAACAGATCGACGAGCGGCGAGTAATGCTCTCGCATCGGCTTGTCGCCCTCAAGGATTAGATTGACGTTGGTGTACGTCATGCGTTCGGCGGAGCGAATTACGCCGGGCACGACGACGTAGCCGACGATCTCGCCACGATGGTCAATCTCCATGATGCAGGACATGACGAGGCGATCGACATGCGGCCGCAAGGAGCAGATGTCAGTAGAAAGCTCGATGGGCAGCATGGGCACGGCGCGGTCGGGAAAATAGACGGAGGTGCCGCGCAGGCGTGCTTCGGCATCGATGGGCGCGCCGTCGCGGACGTAGTGAGCAACGTCGGCGATGTGGACCTGTAGCTCAAAGTTGCCATTGGAGAGGCGACGAACAGTAACAGCGTCATCGAAGTCGCGGGCCGTCTCGCCGTCGATCGTAACGATTGGCAGATTTCGGAAGTCCCTGCGGCGCCGGAATTCGCGAACGGGCAGGATGGGCTCGATGGCCTGCGCCTCATCGATGACCGTGGCCGGAAAACGGTGCGGTAGGTGATGCTTGCGAATGATGATCTCGACATCGACGCCGAAGTCGTCTTCGTGTCCAAGAATCTCGACGACGCGGCCCCTCGGATTCTGCGTAGGCGTAGGCCACTCGGTGATCTCGACATCGACGACGAGACCTTCGAGATCGTCCCACTCGGCGCGACGCGCTTCGGAGCCAATGACGCGATCGGCTTCGACCCTATGCTTGCGTTTTTTACCGTTGGTTGTGCTTGCGACGGCCTCGCCCGGAACGCGTTCCTCTTCGGGCCACTCGTCTCCGCGCGCGATAACGATGTCGTTGGTGACCTTCTCGTCGATGGGACGAACATAGTTGAAGCGCTGGCCGTAGTGGAAAGTTCCGACAACGGTGGCGTGCGCGCGCTCAACGATGCGAACGATGCGCCCTTCGGCGCGACTATCTCCGGGGCTGCGGCGAATTTCCACCAGCACGCTATCGCCGTGCATGGCATTCGCGATGGCCGGAGGCGGGATGAATATGTCGCCTTCGAGCGACTGGCGCAGCTCAACGCTATCTGGAATCACGAAGCCGAAACCGTCGCGATGCATATTAAGACGGCCCGCAATGAGATTCTGCCGTTCAGCCGCCGCTTCGGCGAGTGTGTAGCGGTCGCGTCCGGCCTCGACGAGTTTGCCGCGACGAACAAGTTTCGCGAGAAGGTCTTCTAGTTCCTGCCGCTCACTTCCCCGCAGACTGAGTTCGCGCACCAGTTGCTTGTATCCGGCGGAGCGGTTGGGCAGGCGTTCGATATGACGAAGGACTTGTGACTCGGAGATCATGTCTATCCTGATGACACAGCGCGAAAAGCGCGACTCGCTGAGAATTCACACCAACATACAGGCGCAAGAGCCAGAATAGAGAACCTGCTACTTTCTTCCTAATCCTTTCTTCTTGGTTAATGTTAAGCGCGAATGAAAACTTCATATAAGGTGTTTTCCCGATATAAGAAATGCCAACAGGGGTAGAGTATTTACAAAGACATCGCGGCTGATTTCGTTGACCGGAACAGGGATGAGGCAACGAAAAGCCACGTCAATCCGGCAGTTCTGCTTTGACGATTTGAACAACCTGGTTTGGCCAAGTACGTGCGGCTGGATATCTAGTCCATCATTCTCCCCTCGAAAGGAATTAGAACCACATGTGGAAGCCCGCTAATGCTACGCCCAATACGCCCGCTGCCGAGCCGCAGCGCCCTTCAGCAACGCCCCAGCGCCCCGCGCCCTCGACGTCGAATTCGTCGGTGATGGAACCGGCCAGCGCGCCGCGCAACGCGACACTGAACAACACCGAGCAGGCAACGATTGGCAAATCGCTTGTAATCAAGGGCGAAGTAACCGGCTCCGAAGCGCTGTACATCGATGGCCGTGTAGAAGGTTCCATCAGCCTCGCGGGAAATCGGGTCACGGTGGGACGTAACGGCGTAGTCTCGGCCAACATCTCGGCGCGCGAAATCGTTGTGCTCGGCAAAGTTCGCGGAAACCTTGTCGCAAGCGACCGTGTCGATATCCGCAATGAAGGTTCGCTGACCGGCGATGTGATCGCACAGCGCATCAGCATCGAAGACGGTGCATTCTTCAAGGGCGGCATCGACATCCGCAAGCCGGGACAGAAGATGGAAGCGAGTTCTGAATCTGCCGGCAAAGAGAAAGAAAAAGAAAGCACGGCCGCGCGAGCGTAGTAAGACTGCGGTGGCGCGCGAGAAGAGAGATGGGTTGCGGGCGGCGTAGAGCGCTGCCCGCAGCATCAGCGGAATTCGTAACAGTTCCGCACAGCCCACCTGGCGGTGGGCTGAAAGGCTGGACGGATGTTTGAGAAAGTAATGCAACTACTGTCGTTTAGTTGCCGGCACAACAATGTTTCGCAGCCGTTCGCATCGGCCGCGGTCACTGCTACTAAGAACGCTAAACAAGATTGGGAGCCGGTGACGGCGAGCCCCGGCGGACATTACGTGGTATGCCTGGACTGTGGCAAGCAGTTTGGCTACGACTGGTCGAAGATGCGCATCATGAAATAAGAAAGCGCCGCAAGCACAGTGCGACATGGATGAGGCCCCGGTAAACCCGGGGATTTCAGACTGCTACAAAATCCTCCAATAACTTATGCGTCATCCTGAGGTTGCGCCGCATTGCGCGGGCCGAAGGATCTGGTGTGTTTTCAGCAGCAGCACAAAGCAGATCATTCGCTTCGCTCAGAATGACACTTCGACTTTCAACGTTTTTCCACGTGCACGAGTTTGTCACAATCTTTTGTCCCACCTAAGGACCCGGAAACCCCGGGCCCTTTCTGTCTGTGCAACATGGCACGGTGCGTGGCCTACTGGAGCGGTGACCTAATGCGTTCTTGTCCTTCGTGGTTCCGGCCGTGTCCGCGCAAAGCTGCCGGCTTGTTATATTGAACGCAATGGCGAGTCCGACGGCAACGCGGTTCAACAAGCTATTTGCGGAGAGAGGCGCCGCCTCGCTGGTGGCCGCCGGAATTCTGCTGAGCCGCGTCGCCGGCCTGTTCCGCGACAGCGCGTTCGCGCACTACCTCGGCAACTCCTACACGGCAGACGCTTTTCGCGCGGCGTTCCGCATTCCGAATTTTCTGCAGAATCTTTTCGGCGAAGGCGTGCTTTCGGCGTCGTTCATCCCCGTGTATGCCCGTCTGCGCGCGGAAGGCAAGCACGAGGAGGCGAGCCGGTTGGCGGAGGCTATCGGCGCGCTCCTGGCGCTTACGACCTCTTTGCTCGTTGTGCTCGGCGTGATCGCAGCGCCATGGCTTCTCGAGCTTATCGCGCCCGGCTTTCACGGCGAAAAGCGCGAGCTGACGATTCAGCTGGTGCGCATCCTGTTCCCCGGCAGCGGACTGCTGGTGTTCAGCGCCTGGTGCCTTGGCATCCTGAATAGCCACCGCAAGTTTTTCCTCTCCTACGCGGCTCCGGTGATCTGGAACCTTACGATCATCGCGACCTTCCTGCTGAAGGGTCCCGGCGCGAAAGCGGCGCATTTGGCGACACTTGTGGCCTGGGGCTCGGTGCTGGGGAGCGCGTTGCAATTCGGCGTGCAACTACCAGTCGTTTTGAAGTTGCTGAGTCCCATGCAGAGCCTGATCGCGGCGCGCTCGCAGCATGTGCGGACGGTGGTAACGAATTTCTTCCCCGTGTTCGTGAGCCGCGGCGTGGTGCAGATTAGTGCCTATATCGATTCGATGCTGGCGAGCTTTTTGCCCGATGGCGCTGTGGCTGCGCTCGCGTACGCGCAGACGCTGAACTCGCTGCCGGTGAGCCTGTTCGGCATGGCAGTTTCAGCGGCGGAGCTGCCCGCGATGTCGAGCGCAATGGGGAGCCAGGATGAGATCGCTGCCGCGCTGCGCACGCGACTGGCACGCGGACTGGAGCAGATTTCGTACTTCGTTGTGCCCTCGGCGATGGCGTTCCTTGCCCTGGGTGACGTGGTGGTGGCGACCATCTACCAGTCGGGCATCTTCACTGAGCGCGACGTGCGCTATGTTTGGGCGGTGCTGGCTGGCTCGGCTATCGGCTTGCTCGCGTCCACATCCGGACGTTTGTATTCGTCCACGTTCTACGCCCTGCGTGACACGCGCACTCCATTGCGCTTCGCCGTCATTCGGGTCGCGCTGACCCTGGGGTTGGGATACCTGTGCGCGTTGCCGCTGCCGGTCTGGCTGGGCATCGACCGGCGCTGGGGCGTTGCGGGCCTTACGCTTTCGGCGGGACTGGCAGGATGGATAGAGTTCGTTCTGCTGCGCCACTCGCTGCACGGACGCATTGGACGCGTAGCATTTTCGGCGCGATACGTGGCAAAGTTGTGGGTGGCGGCAACGTTGGCCGCGGCAATCGCGGTCGGCATACGTTATGGGGTGCCGGTTCATTCGCGCATCCTGCGCGGCATCATCGTGCTTGGCCCCTACGGCCTGCTCTACTTCGGATTCACCGCTCTGTTCGGGATTTCCGGAGTAATGAACAGACTGCGCCTATTCCGAAAACGGTAGCTGCGCCTAAAGTAATTTACTTCTTGATAGCGGATGTGACTTTCGGCGCCGGAATCGCAACGATGAATGGCGGGCGTAGCGCCGGATGGTTACAATAAATCCAGAGTCTGCGAGTGTGCCGTGTATTGGCCACTCTCTCTCGATCGACCTCCCTGGAAAGAGTCTTCTTCTCATGATGCACGCATGGCACGACATCACACCGGGCGAAAATCTGCCCTCCGAATTCATCACTGTCATCGAGATCCCGTTTGGCTCGAGTGTGAAGTATGAACTCGACAAGAAGAGCGGGCTTATCAAGTTGGACCGCGTGCTGTACTCGGCCGTGTACTATCCAGCAAACTACGGCTTCATCCCGCAGACGCTGGCAGAAGATGACGATCCGCTGGACGTGCTGGTGCTGTGCCAGGAGCCAGTCGTGCCGCTGACGATGATCCACGCGCGCGCCGTGGGACTAATGACAATGATCGATGCCGGCAAGAAAGACCACAAGGTCATCGCCGTGGCGACGCAGGATCCGGAATTCAATAGCTATCGCGAAGCGGCCGAGATGCCGGACCATCGCCTGTTGATGTTGCGGCGTTTCTTTCAGGATTACAAACTACTGGAAGGCAAGGCCGTCGAAGTAGATGAGATTCAGCCGGCAGCGCAGGCGTACCCGATCATCGAGGACGCGCTGCAAAGGTACAGTCAGCAGAGACGTAAGGGGTTTGGTAGGTAGGCAGAGGCAGTGGTTAGTTGGCTTTCTCAGTAGTCTCAGGCCGCCCGTGGGCGGCCTTCCTGTTTTGCGAGTAATAACCGCACAACGCGTTCCGGTGGCGTTACTTCGTGGGTTGTGTTTGCACTGCCAGGCGCGCCATCGTTTTGGCAGCGTCCTGCCCGGAGTGGACGCAATCTGGGACACCGATGCCCTTGAATGCGTTCCCGGCCAAGGCAAGTCCGTGGAGTTGTTGCGTGTTGCGTTCGATGCGCGCTACGCGGTCGAGGTGTCCGGAGGAGTACTGCGCCATGGCACTGCGCCAGCGGTAGATGCGGATGAAAGTCGGCTCTGCATCCAGTCCGAGCACTTCGCGAAGCTCGCGGCGAACGATATTCTCAATCTCTTTATCGCCGAGACCGAGAACGAGTTCGTCCTTCGCGCCTCCGAGGAAGCAGCGCAGGATACCTTTATCGGGCGGAGCGCGGTGCGGGAATTTTCTATGAACGAAGGTGCAAGCGAGCATGCGCTTGCCTTCGCTCCGCGGCACCAGAAAGCCGAAGCCGGGAGGCAGCGAGCGGAGCTGGCTCGTCTTGTAACCCATGGTCACGGTGACTGACGAGCTATATGGAATATTGCCAAGGTCGGCAGAGAGTTCGGGCTTCACGCGTTCCAGAAGGCGTCCGGCGACGCGGGCTGGCGTGGCCAGTATGACGGCATCGAAGGATTCGGTGTCTCCGTCCAGAACAACCTTCCACCGGCCGTCGCGGAATTCGACGTCGCGTACCGGGCTGGAGAGCCGCAGTGACATTGGCGTGAGATGCGCAACGATGGCGTCCACCAGTTGCTGCATGCCATCCCGCATGGAAGTGAAGAGCGGGCGCGGCTTCGCGTTCTGGTTCGCTGTGGCCAACATGCGCTTGCGGGCGGCGAGCATGGCGCGGCTGAGGGAACCGTATTTCTCTTCCATCTCAACGAAGCGTGGCAGCACGGCGCGAGCGCTGAGCGAAGCGGCATCGCCGCCATACACGCCGGACAGCAAGGGGTCTGCGAGCCGGTCAACCATTTCAGCCCCGAAATGGCGCTCGACCATCTCGGCTACCGTCTCATCTTTCTGCATCGGACGCGGCGGGTGAAAGAGTTCCTTAATCATCCGCAGCTTGGTGCCCCAGGAGAAAAGCGGCGAAAGGCCTGTGGGTAGAATCTTGGTGGGCACCATGAACTGCAATCCGTCAGGCATCACGACGAGGCCGCCGTGAATGAGGATGTACGTCTTGCGGTCGGCGTCGTTTGAGCCAATGAGGCAATGGCCGATTCCAACCTCCGCCGCGAGCTGCGAGGCCCAGGGCTTCTCGGTAAGAAACGAGTCGGGGCCAGCTTCCACGATGCAGCCTTCAATGCGCTCCGAATACATGGAGCCGCCAAGACGATCCGTGCTCTCGAAGAGCACATACTCGACGGGAGCGCCTGCGGCGCGTTCCTTCTCAAGATAAAAGGCGGCACTCAAGCCTGAGATGCCGCCGCCGATGATTGCAACTCGCATATGAATCGGGGTCCGATGTCCCGGACCGCTGCCTCACTAAACTTGATGTGCCGGCGGCTTTGATTTGCCCGCGGCTCTGTCTTCGCCAACATCGAGGCGCTCACGCGCGACCTGGGCAACGGCGCGGGCGAATGTCTTTGAGCCGTTCAACGACTCAGCGCGCCAGAGGCGCATTCCGTGGTCGTCGGCAAACTTTCTGAAAGCTATATCAATGTCGTAGAGCACTTCGACGTGATCGCAAACAAAACCAATAGGCTGAATGAACACACCCTGGTTCCCTTCCGACTTGATAGCCAGAATGGTGTCTTCGACCGTGGGACCGAGCCACACCCCACCGCTCATTCCCTGGCTCTGGAAAGCGAAACGCCAGTCCTTGATCTCCGGAACCTGCTGCACAACGAGTTCAGCCGTGTGCCTAGCCTGTTGCCCGTAGGGATCGCCGTCGGCGATGGTACGCTCCGGGACGCTGTGCGCGGTAAAGATGACGGGCAGCGCGGCTCCCGCCTCGGCACAAGCCTTCTGCCAACCTTCGCGCAAGCGTTCGGCGAAGGCCCGGGTGAGCAACGGATGATCGTGCCAGTTCTCGACGAAATCAATCGTGAACGGCGTCTGTCCGTTTTCAGCCAGCAAGGCTTGCTTGTACAGACCGACGCTGGTGCGCGAGTTGTGCGGCGCAAGACAGATGGCGACGGCATGAGTAACGCCGTCGACAGCCATTTGTTTCACAGTGTCGCGAATGTATGGGCGCCAATTGCGCATGCCCACGTAAACCGGCAAGCCGCTATCCCGAGCCGCGCCCTCTGCCTGCTCCATGGTCCAGCAGGTGAGCGGTGACTGCCCTATGAGCGCGTAACGGCGCTGTACTTCCTTGACAACGGCCTCGGGCATGGGTCGCTTGCCGGTTATGTTGCGCAGGAACTCCGGTACGTCCTCGGCTGTTTCAGGACTCCCGTGGGCCAGCAACAAAATGGCCGTCCTCTGACTCACATAGTCCTCGCGGCGGTGGCTTTAAGCTCGGCGCTGTACTCCTGTACGAATTTCGCCAGCTTCTTCACATTCTCGAACGGGGTATGCGGAAGTATGCCGTGGCCAAGATTGAAGATGTGGCCCGGGCGCCCGGCGGCCTGATCGAGGATGAGCTTCGCGCGGCTTTCGATCTCCGGCCACTCGGCAAAGAGCGTGACGGGATCGAGATTGCCCTGAACGGCGACTTCGTAATTCATGCTGCGCCAGCCCTGGTCGAGCGGGATACGCCAGTCGAGTCCGACGACTTCTGCACCGGTCTGCTGCATGGTGGGCAGCAGGGTGGAGCTATCCGTGCCGAAATAGATGATGGGCGCTCCGGCCTTTTGCAGGCGCTCGATCAATTCGCGAGTGCGCGGCAGCACGTATCGGCGATAGTCCTCAACGCTGAGACACCCGACCCAGCTATCGAAAATCTGAAGCACGTCGGCGCCGGCCTTGACCTGCTGGGTGGTGTACTCCACAAGCACGTCAACCAGTTTGCCGAGAAGCTCGTCCCATACTTCCGGCGAGCGATACATCAGCTTTTTGACTTCGATGTAGTTGCGCGATCCGCCACCTTCGATCATGTAGCTGGCGAGCGTGAAGGGCGCACCGCAGAAACCAATCATCGGCAGCCTTGAGCCCCAGTGCTTAACACATTCCCGGATGGCTTCCGACACGTAGCCAAGATCGGCAGCACGATCGGTGCGCAACGCGCGCACATCCTGAGGAGTGCGGACAGGCCTCTCCACCACGGGGCCCTCGCCCGCGGTGAAATGGAACGGCAGTCCCATAACTTCCAGCGGCAAAAGGAGGTCGGCAAAGATGATCGCTGCGTCCACGCCAAGCGCCTCGGCGGCCGTAATCGTAACCTCGGCGGCGACCGTTGGCTTCTTGCAGATCTCGACCAGCGAATGATGCTTGCGGACTTCGCGGTATTCGGCCATGTACCGGCCAGCCTGTCGCATGAACCAAACAGGAGTGGACTCGGTAGGCAGGCCCTTACAGGCGCGTACGAAGATGGAATCAGGGGCAGCCATGAAGCATTAACTTTAGCAAATTGGCGAACCGCGTGGTGTGACTAGGGTCACAACACGAAAACCGTTTTCAAAATGGTCAAAATATGAGCGATTTGGCGGAACCGATTGGAGGAACAGAGCTATCTGCAAACCGGACTTCTTGCATCGCCCCGGTTTCCGTGCAAGCATCCCTGATTCGAATGATCTTGGCGGGATATGAAGGGACTCATTATGAAGATGACTATGAAGAGGACTCAGTTTGCAGCCGCTTGCGTTCTTATGATGATCATGACCTTGCAGCTCAACTCTCAGTTGAAACCTGGCATGGCACCGCCCGAACCTGCCGGACCTGCTGATTCGAAGACGAACATCGATCCACTCAAAGATGTGGCATGGCTGGTCGGCGGCACGTGGATGACCGATCTGAAAAGCCCGCGCGGCGAAGCGATCCACGTCGAGAACCGTATTAGATGGGCCGCAAACCACCGCGCCATAGAGTTCAACGCAGACTTCAACGGAGAGCCGCACTACAACGGCTTCTACGCATGGGACCCGGCGCACAAGACAGTTGGCTTCTGGTACACCAGCTCCGAAGGTGAACTCACGATCGGCACTGCGTTTCCGGACACTGATGCCCACACGCTGCGCCAGGACTTCAAGGTGATGAGGCCCGACGGGGCAACCAGCGATGTGCGCTCAACACTGGTTCGAGATGGCGAGAACGCCTACATCTTCCACGTTTTCGGCAACAAGAACGGCCAATGGGTAGAGATCTTCCAGACGAGATACGAACGGAAACCGTGACTCTGGGCGAAGTCCAACGTGGCGATGCTGCGCCGCCTTCCGGGTTGGCACAGTCAGAGGTGTGCTGATTCGCACTTTCGTGCTAGGCTGCCGAACGCAGTCGGGCTTTTATCTTGAGTTGCGTTCGAGGGGGCGGAAATGAGTGCAAGGATTAATTGGCTCGCGGTAGTAGTTGCTGCGATTGTGCACTTCGTTCTAGGAGCGGTTTGGTTCACGCTTTTCGCCAAGCCCTGGATTGCGGGGCTAGGACTGACGCCGGAGCAGGTGCAAGCATTCGCACAGGAAATGTCGGCCGGACCCTATGTGGTCGCCTTCGTTTGCAACCTCGTGATGGCCTACGCAATTGCCTGGCTTCTTGTGCAACTGGGCGACATAAACGCGCTGAGAGGAATCGCCGTGGGAGCCGTGCTCGGCATCTTTGCGGCGGTCGCGCTGGCGACGGAACACGGGTTCGAGATGCGGCCCACCAGTTTCAAACTTATCGCCTCCGGCTACCCTCTGGTGGGATCGATCCTTATGGGCGCAGTCATCGGAGCATGGAAGAAGAAGGCCGCTGTTGTAGTGGGTGGGGCTGGGACCAGATAGTCCGAACACCGCAGAGTGGCTCTGGCAACATGCGCGCGGAAAGCCCGCAGTGAAGCAATCCGCGAGAGATAAGGCGCTTGATGATCGAGATGGTGACCGGCCATTTCGTAGCAGAGCATCATGTTCACGCTCAAGCATCGTCGAGTTTAAGAAGACCCTTCCCTAGCGCCGCGGTTCTGGCAGTGAAAGCAAAGTTCGGTAAAAGATACACACCCGCAAGACCGGCCCAGCAGTGATACACAACAGTGCCGTTCATAGGCTGGCGCATATTTATTTATTGTTAACCTTTCGCGGAGCATTCCGCACATTCTTAGCAGTTCTGGTCAAACATCATTGAAGGCCGTGGCATCCAACTCTAGTCGCAAGAACGAAAGCTGGGTTGAGGAGGCCACTTGCGCAAAAGATGACGGCTCAATCCACGATCCGAGTGCTTGTATCAGACGCAACTATGATGGGGTGCGAACTCCTTGCCGACCGGCTGCGCCGGGCGCGGTTTGTGGTCACGGCCTGCTGCGTCACCACCGTCGACGTGCAGCAAAGAGTCAGCGATTCCGAACCAAACGTTGTCATCATCAGCGCAAATCTGCAGGACGGAAGACTGGGCGGCTTTAAAAGTCTCCGGGAAGTTAAAAAGAATAACCCGCAGGCGCGTGCCGTCATGATGCTGGAGGAGAGGGACCGCGAATTGATCATTAGTGCCTTCCGGGGCGGAGCGAAAGGTGTGTTCTTTCGCGCCGAAGCTTTCAATACGTTGTGCAAATGCATTCGCGCGGTTCACCTTGGACAGATCTGGGCGAGCAGCAAAGAAATGGAGTTGATTCTAGAAGCACTTGCCAGCGCAGCGCCGCTGCGTGAAGTTGACTCGAACATGTTGCGCACGCTCACAAGGCGCGAAGAACAGATCATCAATTTAGTGGCTCAAGGCCTCACGAACCGCGAAATGGCGAACAAGTTGTTTCTCAGCGAACACACCGTAAAAAACTATCTGTTCCGTATCTTCGATAAGCTGAACGTCTCGAGCCGAGTGGAACTCGTTCTCTATGCGACGAATTCCAAGAACAATGCGGCTTAGGTTTAACAATCGCAACGCCCGCATTCCGGTTCCTCATCACAATTCCTTAAATCTCAGCTGTCACTAACTTCGACGCCAAACACGGATTCGCGGAACTCCGCTTCGCCGGGTATGAGAAGTTCTTCTCCATCCCGAATCCGATCCTTTTCATTCCGTGCATGAGAACTTCTTCCTCTTCATCCATCTTTGCGAGAGCAGAACCAAAGAGCCGCAGCTGCAGGCGATGTCCCCACCACGACCACTGTCTTCAGCACATAGTGCTATGAGGCACGGAGGCCAAATCACCCAAGGAGAAGGAATCCAAAGTCCGGCCATTCGCATGGACTTGTCTCTGGGCCTGTCAGCGGGGTCTCGGGCAAAGGCATAAAGAGTCGTTCGGCCACTTGTTGCGTGAGCACCGAAAACATACAGTTGGCGCTCTCAACTAGGCGCTGTCACACGACGGCTGCCCAGGAGCTACGCGACGGTGACAACGACGGTGGCACAACTCAGGGCTAGAAATCGTGTCAGCCTGAAAGTACCCGTGCTCTTCGAATGGAGAGCAAATGGGCATAAGTACCGCGAACCGGGGCTTTCGCGAGATATGAGTTCAGAGGGAATGTACGTCGTCTCAGATACTTGTCCGCCGGTCTTGAGTGTCGCGCGGTGCCGCTTTGTGCTTCCAGCGCTGGAGCCGGAACTGATCTACGAAGCGGTAGTGATTGGACGAGTAACCAGAATTGAGTATGCCGAAAATAAACAAGTCGGATTCGCGGTGCATGCTCGCGTGATGCTGCTGAGAGAACCCGAGATTTAAGCAGAAATTGTGGTTTGGGTTGTTCTCCGGGCCGCAAACAGTCGGACAGAACGAGCATAGAAACTAATCATTTGTTTTCAAAAGCTTGCGAACGGAAGGTGTCGTTGAGATGGCGGAGCTGTATTTACCCCTGGGAAACGGAACGAGCGCGCGTGAGCTTTCGGTCTCGTTGCGAACCGACGGACTTCAGTCGCGCTGGTACGCCACCTACACAGCGGCGCGACACGAAAAAACTGCGTTGCAGCACTTACAGAGTCGCGAAATAGAAACCTTTCTCCCCATTTATGACAGCGCGCGACGATGGGAAAACGGCAGGCGAGCTGTAGTTCAGATGCCGCTCTTTCCCAGCTACTTGTTCGTTCGTATTTCCACTTGTGAGCGGCAGAAAGTTTTGGAAGCGCCGGGGATTATCAGGATTGTCGGGTTCAACGGCCAATTAGCTCCGTTGCGCGACGATGAGATAGCAGCGCTCAGAGCCGCAGTCCAAGTACGCAAGTCGCAACCGCATCCATTTTTATCCGCCGGCAAGCGCGTGCGAGTCACGGCCGGCGCCTTACGCGGACTGGAAGGTGTAATCGTACGCAGCACTCGAGAGCTCAAGATGATCGTATCAATCGACAGCATCATGCGTTCGTTCTCTGTGGAACTGGAACCGAGTGACGTGGAGGCTTGCATTTCAACACTGGCGAAGAGAGCAGGATGACAGAAACAAGCCGCATACCTGCCTTTCGCAAGAAAGAGTGGCAAACCCTCTGACGATTGATTTCGCCGGATAATTTAGAAGTTCACCAGGTGACATGTTCCTTCAGCATTACGGCCTTCGCGAAGAACCGTTCGGAGTAACGCCCGATCCGCGCTACTTGTACCTCGGCGAGATGCATCGCGAGGCACTCGCTTCGCTCATCTACGGCGTTGAAAGCGGCCGCGGATTCCTGGCGTTGATCGCGCCGCCGGGGATGGGAAAAACGACGCTGCTGTTCCACCTGTTGGAGCGGTTCCAGCGATCTGCTCAGACTGCATTCCTCTTCCAGACGCAGTGCGACTCGCGTGAGTTCATGCGTTTTCTGATGGCGGAAGTGGGAATGGAGATTGCGGGCAAGGACATGGTCACGATGCACCAGGAGTTCAACAGCATGCTGGTGCGCGGGGCTTCTGCAGGCAAGCGTTTCATCGTCGTGATCGATGAGGCCCAGAACCTGGACGACAGTGTGCTCGAAACCGTGCGCCTGCTCTCTGATTTCGAGACCTCGCGCACCAAACTCTTGCAGATCGTCTTGGCCGGTCAGAATTCGCTGGCAAGCAAGCTCGCAACTCCTGCCCTGATGCAACTCCGGCAACGCCTGTCCATGGTCATCCACCTGGATGCGTTATCGCCGGAGGAGGCTGGCAAGTACATCGATCATCGACTTCAGGTTGCAGGCTATCGCGGCCCCGACCTGCTCACGCCGGAAGCCCGCGCGCTGCTGATCTCGCGTAGCGAAGGCGTTCCGCGGAACATCAACACTCTGTGCTTCAATGCTTTGTCGCTTGGATTCGCTCTCGACGCCAAGGTGATTGATGAGCGGATGGTGCGTGAAGTAGCGGACGATATCGCGCTGCGCGGAGCGCAACGAGCCACGCCCATCAACTGGGCTCCAATTGCCCGGCGCGGGCCAGGTAAAAGCTCTCGGGTAGAGCGTCACGGGGCCGACGGGGCCGCCAGCAGGAATCTGCGAAGAGCACCCGCAGTCGAGCCACTGCCTAGGGAGCAATCGCAATCGGCGGCGGCACCCCATGTGCAGCCGTTCCTGGCGGCGACTGCGCCGCAGCAGTTCGCGACGTATGTGCCCGCGCGTCCACCCGTTCACTCACCCGTCGCCTCTAGCGAACCCGCTCCGCATATAGCTCCGCCTCACGTTGAAAATGAGCCATCGAACGGCCTCCCAACGCATTTCGCAGCACACGCCAAAGGCTACCAGGCGAATACAGCGAAATGCTCCCCTCCCGAATCGCCTTTGGCGGTAGCCGATCCGGTTGGAGCGAACACCAAAATTGCAGACACTGAGACAGCGAACACCGCCAGAGCGAATGCTGACGCAGGCACCGAAGGCGCAGTTCACGAATTACCGAAGCCAATCCCGATTGACCGCCCTGCGAAGAATGCGGAGACTTCCTCGGACGCAATCGCCGACGCGCTTCGCAACAGTCCATATGTATGGGGCAGCGTCGCGGCAGAACATCGCACAGGGTCGCCCAGATTGGATTCGCGCTTCTCAACAAGCGGGTCAACAGCAAAGTTGAATCCTCGGGCGATAGCTTTGGGCACGCTTGCGTTTGCATTACTTGGCGGCGCAGTGGGCGTCTGGCGTCAATACACATCCTCGGCGCACGACGTTGCGGCGGCGAACGATGTTGCTGCGGTGCCCGCAAGCCCAGCGAATAGCGCCACAAGCATGGCATCCCCGGCGAAGGAAGTTGATCGAGACTCAGGGGAGAGCACGCAACGGAGTAGACCGGCGCCTGCGTTACGAATGTCGCGCGAAAAGCAAGTGACGCAACCTGCCGCGCCCCGAGTGCAATCGTCACGTCCGTCATCGTTCGAGCCGGAGGCAACGACCACGGTTCTGCGACGGGGTGCGACCGGCAATGGTTCCGCCACTGCACCGGCCTCGAACAGTTTTGTCTCACATAATGTGGCGGCAACTAACGCGGAGACGAGCACGAACCGAGACACGACTCGGCCCGCCCCTCCCCCTGCCTCGAACATACCGGTACCGGCAGCCCAACCCGGGCCTGCCAGTGCTGGAACGGTGCAGACGGGAGCCGGAGCGACGCCTGCCGCTTCTGCTCCTCCGCCCTCCGATGTGCAGTGGAACGACCCTTCGAACGCGACGCCCACCACGACTGAATTGGCGAGCGGAAGCGTTCCGTCTGCCGCCAGCGTTGGCGATCAGCGAGTATCTCAGATTAGCCAAGTTGAACTGCTGCACTCCACGACACCGGAATATCCCACCCTGGCGAGGCAGTTAAAGCTGGAAGGCATGGTGGTATTGAAGGCTGTCATTACGAAGAATGGCTCCGTGCAATTCATTGAACGTGTCAGCGGAAACCCGGTGCTGGCGGGCGCGGCGATAAAGGCTGTGCGCGAATGGCGTTATCGCCCAGCCTCGCTTAACGGCCAACCGATCGATGTGGATACCGAAATCGTGGTCAAGTTTGCGCTGCGTACAACGTCTTGAGTGCGAAGCGTACGTGCTGAACAAGGAAGGCTAGAGGGGAGCATGAGCAGGAATTTCGAACTTTTGCAACGAGTGGCCAGTCTACGCGGCAATGCTGCTGCTGGTATGAGGAGTGCTGCGGTTTCCCAAACTGCTGCGGACACTTTGATTGAATCAGCGGGGACGCCGGCCGCGCCTGTGCGCTCCTTTGGAACCGAAGTGCGACCCGAGATCAAGGAACTGGTGCACCGCCTCTTTCTTATACCAGGAGCAAGCGCGCCAAAAGCGGTCGTGCTTTGTGGCATCACTGCGACACTGGAAGCGAACTCGATTGCTCTGCTCGCAGCCGAGGCATTGTGCACGTTGGGACAACCATCGGTGTGTCTTATCGACGCAAAGGTGGCTTCGCCCACCTTTCACGAGGTGTTCGATCTGACGAACAAACACGGCCTGACAACTGCGCTCCTCAGCGACGCGCCGATACAGTCGTTCGGACGTCGTCTGCCAAATCTCAACCTGCTGGTCATCCCTTCAGGACCTGAAATCGCGGGCTGGGAGGCGCTGCTGAGTTCTGGGGCGATGGCCACGCGCATAGATGAATTGCTACAGCAGTTCACTCACGTTCTGATCGAGGCACCGTCCATCGGCGAGTCGCAAGTGGCCGTTGCGCTGGGACGGGCTGCCGACGGCGTCGTCCTCGTAGTTGAGGCAGACGAGACGCGTCGCGAACTTGCAATGAAAGCGAAGCAGGAACTTGAGCAATCGAATGTTCGCTTGCTCGGCGCAGTGTTGAACAATCGACGTTTTCCGATTCCACAACGTCTGTATTCGAGGCTCTAAGCGGGCGCTCGTCGTGGCAGTCCGCCCATTCTTCTCATCGACGCTCAGGAGTTCCGCAAATGTACAGCCTAAAAAGCTTCCGGCCCAGCACGCGAGCGCGCAGCTTACGGATCGCAGTTCTGGGCATGGGTCACGTAGGGCTACCCACCGCAGTCGGGTTCGCCGAACTTGGGTGGCACGTGATTGGCGCCGACAGCGACGTGAACAAGATCGAGTCGATGAAGTCGGGAGAGTGCCCTTTTTACGAGCCCGGCTTGCAGGATCTTCTTCGCAAGCACTTAGGCTCGGGACGCTTTGAGCTAACAACCCGAGTGGAGGATGCGATCTCTGCCGCTTCGGTCCTTTTCATCTGCGTCGGTACGCCGCAGGCTGAAGATGGCCGCGCAGACCTTAGAAACATCGAGGCGCTTGCGCGCACCATCGCCGGCAATCTGAACGGCTATAAGTTGATAGTGGAAAAGAGCACGGTGCCTGCGGTCACAGGCCACTGGATCCACAGAACCATAGAGCGGGAACTCGCTGCGCTCGCTCTCCACTCCAAGCAGGCGCACGACGGTAACGGCGACGGCTCACGCGATTACGATGCCGCGAAGATGACCGAGGCGTCCGGAAGCGAGCAGGAATCAAGTGGCAACCGTCCTGTGGCGACGCCAACTCCGGCATCGAACATCGCTCAATGGAACAAGCCTCGGTTCGAGGTGGCTTCCAACCCTGAATTTCTCCAGGAGGGCAAGGCGGTAACGAACTTCTTCCAGCCGGATCGCGTGGTCTGCGGAGTAACGTCTGAGCGCGCGCGCGATATCCTGGCCGAACTCTACAAGCCGCTTGACTGCCCGCTCGTGTTCACCGATCTGAATACGGCGGAGCTGATCAAGCACGCCGCGAATGCATTCCTGGCAACGAAGATTTCATTTATCAACCTTGTTGGGGACATTTGCGAGTCAGTCGGCGCAGACGTGAAGCAGGTAGCCAACGGTATCGGCTTCGATTCGCGCATTGGCAAACAGTTCCTCGAAGCCGGCATTGGATTTGGCGGATACTGCCTGCCAAAGGATCTTAGCGCCTTCATCCACCTTGCTGAAGAACACAACGTACAAGCCTCGCTTCTCCGGGAAGTGGGAGCAATTAATTCCAGCCGGGCGCAACGCCTGGTCAGCAAGCTTCGCGAAGCTCTATGGATTCTTCAGGGCAAGACCATCGCCGTGCTGGGGCTCTCATTCAAAGCAGGCACGGACGACATACGCGAATCGCCCAGTTTGAAGATCGTCGAGGCGCTCGCTCGCCATGGAGCAAACCTGCGCTTGTACGATCCGAAGGCGATGAACAATGCGCGGCAAGTGATACCGGAAGATCCGCAACGAATCGTTTACTGCACCGACGCCTATGACGCTGGTAACGGCGCTGACGCCGTGGCGGTACTCACCGACTGGGAAGAATTCCGCGAACTCGATCTCGCACGCTTTCGGCTGGTGATGAAAGTGCCGGTTCTGGTTGATGCGCGGAATATTTTCGATCCGGAGATCGCACGGCACTACGGTTATGAGTACGTCTGCATGGGGCGTGCGTCGGATCGGCGACGGCTGCGTGGCGAGAAATCTCCGCGCGCATCGAAGCCAGTCGATCGGACAAACAAACGCGCAAGGTTTACGCGGGCGGTGGGCGTCGTTGATCGAACGCTGCCAACGAACTTACGCGACGAGCCAGCATGAGATTTTGCTGAAAAGCTGAATTCGCTTGAGACCCGGAAATGTACGAACAACACAGAAGAGGTTTTGGAATGACGTACAACAGAGCGCTTGTAACGATCTTACTGGCCGTGGTGGCGACCCTGAGTTGCGCAGCGTGGGCCCAGGTTGCCGCCGGTCCGGGAACGACGCCGGCAACACCCAGCGCGGCCTCGACGGCGACGCCTGCCGATTCCACAGTCCAGCTGCAAGGCGCGCCAATTTCCGCAGCGCCCCAGGCTGCTGCCGCTTCAGCGCCCGACACGCCTGCGCAAGCGGCGCCCGGCGAAACCCAGTTTGCAGACCGGTACCCGCGCTACAAGGTACGCCCGGGCGATGCCATGGACATCACGTTCACGTTTTCTCCGGAGATGAACCAGACGGTCGCCGTGCAACCGGATGGCTTCATCAACCTTAAAGAGGTTGGAGACGTACGCGTGCAGGACCAGACCACTGCGGAAGTAAGAGAAACCGTACGCAAGGCCTACGCGAACACACTGCGCGATCCGGTCATCACGGTCGTCCTGAAGGACTTTACCAAGCCCTATTTCATAGCCGGTGGTCAGGTACTACACCCGGGAAAATACGAACTTCGTGACAGCACGACTGTCGCGGAGGCGGTCGCAGTCGCGGGCGGATTCACCTCGGCTTCAAAGCATTCGGAAGTATGGGTTTATCGACGTCTTCCCGGTGATCGCATGGAAGTGAAGCGGCTCAACATGAAGAAGATGTTAGCGAAGGGAGATCTCCACGAAGATGTGCGCCTGCAGAACGGAGACATGCTGTTCGTCCCGCAGAACACGTTCTCAAAGGTGAAGGATGTCATCGTCCCGCGCCCCACGGTCGCAATACGCCCGTAGCGTTCACCCTCCCCGAATACAGCAAAGGAGTTCAGCAGATGAAAAACGAGACCGGCATGGTGGTTTACAAACCTCAGCAATCCGCGCTAACACCGCGTGGATTTCTGATGGTTGTCTTCCGCCGGCACAAGCTGATTGCACTCTCTTTCGCAGGTCTTTTCATTGGCGTGCTACTGGCAATCATGGTTTTGCCGGAACAGTACCAGGCCGAGATGAGTTTGCTAATACAACGCGAGCGCCTGGACCCGGTGGTGTCATCAGCTACCAGAGCCACGCCAGACGTACAGGCACAGATGGCAAAACTATCGGAGGAGGACGTCAACTCCGAAGTCGATCTGATGCAGAGCGAGGACGTTTTGCGCAAAGTCGTGCTCACCTGTGGACTGGAGAACGGGTTGTCGTGGTACCGCAAATTGTTGCCGGGACGAGCAAAGTACTTTATGTGGCCAGACCACGACACGCGTACTGGATACGCCGTCAAAACACTCGAGGACAAGCTCGACGTACAGCCGCCGAACCAGTCGAACCTGGTCAAAATAACGTACACGAACAGTAGTCCAGAAATGGCGTCGCAGGTGCTGCAAACCTTGGCTGCCGTATACATGCAGAAGCACGTGGAAGTCCACCGCCCTTCGGACGCCTACAAGTTCTTCCAGAACGCGGTGGACCAGTACCGCAAGGACCTGACGGATGCCCAGGCGCGCCTTGTCCTGTTTGGAAAGAATGAACACGTGGTCGCGGCGGAACAAGAGAAGACGAATTCTTTGCAGAGAATGGCGGAGTTCGACGCCAGCTTGCAGACGACGCGGGCGGCGATATCGGAGACACAGCACCGCATCAGCGAGTTGGAGGCACTAGCGAAGACAACGCCGCCACGCAGAACGACTTCGGTCACAACGTCTGCAACCCTGCTGGAGGAACTCAGGTCCACGCTGTTCAACCTGAACATGAAGCGAACGGACCTGCTTAACAAGTACGACCCCAAGTATCGGCTTGTTACGGACGTGGATAAGCAAATCGCCGAAACGCAGGCTGCAATTGCCAAAGCCGAGAGCGCACCCACAGTTGAGCAGACGACGGACGGCGACCCGACCTACGACTGGTTAAGTTCGGAGCTGGCTAAAGCACGCTCGGAGCTGGCAGGACTGCGCGCCCGTGCCGCGGAAACAGAACGCATCGTTGGTGCTTACCGGCAGAAAGGACAGCATCTTGATGAGAAAGGGTTCCAGCAGCAGGATCTCGTTCGAGCGTCCAAGGTCGCCGAAGAAAACTACATGAATGCCGTGCGGCGGCAGGAAGAAGCGCGCATGTCCGAGGAATTGGACCGGAGTCGCATCGTGAATGTTGCGATGGCGGGAACGCCTAACATCCCTCTCATTCCTAACACAAGCCCGCTTACCAAAGCCGCGATCGGGCTATTTGTGGCGATGATGTTGAGCATGGGAATCGCTTTCGTCGTGGATCACCTGGATTCCTCGTTCCACACGCCTGATGAAATGGAAGACTATCTCGCATTGCCGGTTCTTGCCGCCGTCCCGAAATCGGCGGAGCTGACAGGTGTCGATCGGCGAGCAAGCTAGTGATTGGGCGTGCGCTTTTAAGAAGTGAAAAATTCTTGGGCCGAAGAGCAGCAGAAGAAGAAAGCGGAAAGACGATATGTTCTCGGTCGCACTGATAGGCCCGGACGGTTCGGGAAAAACCACGATAGCGCACCGTTTGGAGAATTCCTTCCCCACCCGGTTGAAGTACTTGTACATGGGCGTAAATCCGGACGCAAGCAATGTCACATTGCCAACGACGCGAATCGCCCAGGCGCTGAAACGCCTGCTGAAGGTGCAAGCTGAAGATGCGGCGCAAAAGTTGCCTTCAAAGGGACGATCGCGGGGGCGGCTGTGGTCCACTCTGCGTTTGTTGAATCGCTTCGCAGAGGAGACATACAGGTGCGCGCTCTCCTGGGTTTACCAGAAACGGGGCCACATTGTCGTTTACGACCGCTATTACAAGTTCGATTTCGCCTGTGAAGCGGTTGATCTCTCCGCGTTACCGCTGAGCGAACGCTTGCACCGGATGTGGCTCGCCAAGCTGTACCCATATCCGGACTTGATCATCTTTTTGGAGGCACCGCCCGAAGTGCTTTTCGCCCGGAAACGGGAAGGAACCCTGGAATGGCTCACCGAGAGACAACAGGCCATTCTTCGCGAAGGGAAGGCGCTTTCGAACTTTGTCCGTGTCGACGCAGCGCGTCCCCTTGAGGATGTCTATCTCGAAGTGAAGCAACATGTCATGGGGTTCCGCCCTTCTGGCCTCGTCGCACCTCACTCGCCGGAAGCACCTCACACCCGGCAGTAGCAAGTATTCGAGATTCGCAACGGAAACCACTTGAAAGAGCGCACGGTGTACGACCGCCCCACGAACTCGCCTGCGTCCAGCGTCTTCGTCACGGATGGCGACAACAGGTCGACGTTGGCGGTTGTGCGCTCGCTTGGGCAAGCCGGCATCACCGTAACGGTAGGCTCGCCGGGTGCTCGGAGCCTGGCCGGAAGCTCGCGATGGGCTTCTGCCGAGGTTTCTTATCCATCCCCGCTGACGCATCCGAGCGAGTTTCGTTCGTTCATGCGGGAACACATCGGGCGGCACCCATACTCAATCCTGTTGCCTATGACCGATGTGACGGTGCAGTTGTTGAGTACGGATGCGGATTTTCTTTCTCAACGAGTTTTGCTGCCGTTACCCGGCACAGACCAGGTCCGGCGGGTGCAGGACAAAGCTTTCGTGCTCTCGGAAGCCCGGCAGCTCGGCATCGGCATCCCGCAGACGTACTGGGTGAGCGGGGCTGCCGAATTGGAGGCCTTGTCAGGCCGCGTCCAGTACCCTGTCGTTGTTAAGCCGCGCTTGTCCTGGCTGCTGCGGGATGGGGAGTGGGGCCGCGGTGGGGTCGAGTACGCGCACAATGCTGAGGAATTGTTCGCCACGTACTCGCGGTGTCATGCACAAATTCCGTTGCCGCTTATACAGGAGCACCTGGAGGGTGAGGGCCGGGGCGTCTTCGTTCTGCTTTGGCGTGGCGAATTAAAGGCCGCGTTCTGTCATCGCCGGATTCGTGAAAAGCCGCCTTCAGGGGGGGTGAGCGTTTACTCCGAAAGCGTCCCACCGAATGACGAACTGATCGAGAAGAGCGTTTCGCTGTTGCGCCGCCTCGGCTGGGAAGGGCCAGCGATGGTGGAATTCAAAATCGACGCAAAGACAGGCGAGCCAAAGTTGATGGAGATCAACGGGCGTTTTTGGGGATCGCTGCAACTCGCCATTGAAGCCGGAGTGAACTTCCCAGTTTTGCTGTATCGACTCGCCGCTGGGGAAGAGGTTCAACCGCAAATGGAGTACAGCGTGGGGACGAAGAATCGCTGGCTGCTTGGCGACCTGCAGCGCCTGATCATGGCGATGAAAGAAGACGGCAGCCATACCCTGGCCGCCAAGCTCAGGATGTGTCTCGAGTTCTTTCCTGTGTACGAGCGCCATGGGCATTTGGAAGACGTGCAAATGGCCGATATGGGCCCATTCTTTTTCGAGTGCCGCTCTGCGGTGAGAAGCATGTTTTCGCGGCTTCATCTCGAAAACAACAAAGACGGAGGCTCCACATCAGGCCTGGCTTCCATGGATGACAGTGCCGCTTCCCTTATTTCCTTGAACCCAAAGAGATAGAAGCAATTCGGCGCGAAGCAAGGAGGCCGTGATTTCGACTACTAGCAGAAGCACAGCACCAGGTCAGCACGATGCGGTTCGGAAGCAGATTCGCGGCTCAGGGCTGCTGCTAGCCGGACGCATTCTTTCAACTGGCATCGTGTTTCTTGCCCAGGTGCTTATCGTCCGGCAACTTTCAACGGCAGACTACGGAGCCTTTGCGTATGCCCTTGCGATCGTCAACGCGTGCCAGGCGTTCAGCACTCTGGGGCTGCACAAATCGATTTCGCGCTTTGTGCCCATCTACCAGGAGCAGCGGGACAAAGACAGGATTGCCGGGACGATCGCTCTTTCCATAGGCGTCATCGGAGTCACGCTGCTGTTAATAGGCGTCCTGCTTTTGGCCCTGCCGGATCGAGTGCTCCACTCGCTGGATCATGGCCAGCAGGCGGTCACGATCATCAGCATCCTCATCTTCCTGGTTCCGATTGAAGCATTCAACGAGGTGCTGATCAGCCTTTTCGCAAGCTTTGGACGGCCGCGAGAGATTTTTTTTCGGAGCCACGTTGTCGGACCCGTTCTGCGGCTGACGGCAGTGCTGGCCTTGATGGTGCTACATGCCGGAGCAGTTTTCCTCGCGATCGGATACCTCGTAGCCAGCCTGCTCGGAGTTCTGCTCTATACAGTCGTATTGGCTCGCTACATTGCTGAACGCGGGCTGTTCGAAGGCGTCCGCCTCAGCACAATTAAGGTTCCTGCCCGGGAGATGTTTTCATTTGCAGTTCCGATCCTCACGTCAGAGTTCGTGACCGGTAGCATGATGAGCGCTGTCGCGGTGCTGCTGCTGGGGCACTACCACGGCCTGACCCAGGTGGCGATCTACCGCGTTGCAGTTCCCGCCGCACGAGTGAACCTGACAGTTATGGCCAGCTTCTCCCTGCTGTATACGCCTCTCGCCGCAAGATTGTTCGCGAAAGCAGACTACGAAGGGCTCAACCAGTTGTACTGGCGTACAACCGCCTGGATCACGGTTCTGACGTTCCCGATTTTTGTCGTAACCTTCTCTCTTTCGAAACCGCTGACCGACTTGCTCTACGGTTCGCGCTACGATGCTTCAGCCAATATCCTGGCGCTGCTTTCGCTGGGCTCCTACTTCAACGTCGCGCTGGGGTTTAACACGTTGACATTGCGCGTATTCGGAAAACTGCGCTCGATTATCGTCGTCAACATTACCGGCGCAATCGCAAACCTGGTGTTGAGTTTCGCGCTCATACCACGCTACGGCGCGATGGGTGCGGCCGTGGCAACAACGTTAAGCATGATACTGCTCAACGTCATCACTCAATTCGCTCTCCGTACCGCACCCGGATTCCGCATGTTGAATATGCAATACGCTCCCGTCTACCTGTTCGTGACGGGTGGGTCGCTCGGATTGCTTGCTCTCCAGGCCTTCGCCTCGCCGAATCGGTATATTGCAGCAGCGCTGGCCGTCGTGATCTGTGCGGCTGTATTTGCCTTCTGCAAAGGCCACCTAAGACTGGTTGAGAGCTTTCCTGAATTGATGAGAATTCCAGTACTGCGCGCCATCTTCGCCTGACTTCACCATGCCTGATCTGTTCACCGTATCTGGAAGGTTTAGGCAGACACTTTCTGCCTCCCCCAAGCACTGCCTGAAAGCTGATCAAAAGTAACCGCCCCGGCCCAAATTCCCTATCTAGGAGTTCTAATGCCGCCGACCCGTGTAATGACCCAGCCATCAACGTGTGGAATGGACCCAAACATCACCGAGGGTCGTCAATACGTACACATATTGACCTCCACGGCAGCCAAGCTGGACCCGAAAGAGATTGATCATATTGCTGAGGTTCTGTTCGAAGCCTACCGTGACGAAAAGTCGGTTTTCATTGTTGGCAATGGAGGCAGCGCGGCGCTCGCCTCGCACTTCGCGTGCGACCTTGGGAAGGGCGTGACTTTCAATAACGGCAAAAAGAGAATGCGCGCACTATCGTTGACCGACAACGTTCCGCTCATGACGGCTTGGGCCAACGATGTCGGTTACGAGTGGGTCTTCGCGGAGCAGCTGCGAAACTTCGTCGCTCCCGGCGATGTCGTCTTTGCTATTTCGGGCAGTGGGAATTCCGCCAACGTGCTACATGCGCTGCAAGCTGCCAAAGCTGCCGGAGCGAAGACAATCGGAATTACCGGGTTTAAGGGCGGCAAGATGAAAGCCCTCTGCGATGCGTGCCTCGTCGTTCCCTCGGACAACATGCAGATCATCGAAGATCTACATACCGTCACAGCACATGCGTTGTCGACGATTCTCTACAACATGGTGGCCGATGCGCAGGCCGCAACGTCGGTCAGGCTGGCCGAAGCCGCGTAGGCTTGCATGTCTACGGCCAAAGTACAACCCGACTCTGGCGTTTCGAATGCGGTAGCTGCGAGCCCCGCGCTGCGCTCGGCTGTGAAGAGAGGCATCGACGTGACGTTCGCAGCCCTTCTGCTGGTGTGCCTTTCCCCGCTACTTGCAGCGTTGGCACTGCTCGTGAAACTGCAGGACGGCGGAGCCGTGATTTATCGCCGGCGAGTAGTCGGAACGAGAGGTGAATTCGATGCATTCAAGTTCCGCACCATGAGGCCGGATGCGGACCGCTGGCTGGCCGCACGCCCCGAATTGATGAGGGAGTTCGAGCGCAATTTCAAGTTGGCCGATGATCCACGCGTGACCTTCGCCGGTGCCCTGATGCGCAAGTTCAGCCTCGACGAATTGCCGCAGCTCTTCAACGTCGTTCGCGGTGAGATGAGTCTCGTGGGCCCGCGCATGATCACGGCGGCCGAACTGGAGAAATACGGCGCGAACCGCGATCTGCTGCTTACGGTCAGGCCCGGGCTGACCGGCTATTGGCAGGTGAACGGCCGGCAGAGCGTCTCTTACGAAGACCGTGTCCAGATGGACGTGTTCTACATACGCCACTGGTCGATAGCGATGGACTTCGCAATTATCGCGAAGACGCCATTCGCGATCCTGGTTGGGAAAGGTGCGTACTGATGTCGAACATACTTGTAACCGGAGGAGCAGGGTACGTTGGTTCCGTCTGCTGTGAAGAGCTGTTGCGGCGCGGTCACAGCGTGAGCGTGGTGGACAATTTCTCAACCGGCTACATTGACGCCGTACCCAAAGGGGTCAGGTTCTACGAGACCAACATCAATGATCGCCGCGCGATTGGCGGACTGCTGCGCGAGCAACAGTTCGACTCGGTTTTCCATTTCGCTGCGAAAGCACTTATCCCGGAGTCCATCCGAAATCCTGCAGCATTCTTTGAAAACAATCTGGTCGCAAGCATTGCGTTCGCAGAAGAATTGCGCAATGCCGGTATTCGGCGGTTTGTCTTCTCATCCACAGCCGCGGTTTATGGCAATCCGATCGAAGTGCCGATAACCGAAGACCATCCCAAGGAACCGGTGAACTCATACGGCGAAAGCAAATTGGCCTTCGAGCGCGTGCTGCGCTGGTATGCCTCCGCATATGGCTGGAGCGTGGTTGCGTTCCGTTACTTCAACGCTTGCGGCGCCACGCCAACGTCGGGCGAGCGCCACGATCCGGAGACGCACATCATTCCCCTGCTGCTTCAGACGGCTGCGGGTGCACGTGAGCGATTCGAAATCTACGGTGGCGATTACGCCACCCACGACGGCACTTGCGTGCGCGACTACGTTCACGTCGTCGATATCGCAGCCGCTCATCTGCTCGCGCTAAAGAAAATGGACGTTCCGGGCTTCCATGCCTACAACATCGGCAACGGAACGCCTTTCTCCGTACGCGAGGTGATTAGGGCAGTTGAGCAGGTCACAGGTAAAACGCTGCCCGTCGTGATGGCCTCGCGGCGTCCGGGCGATCCGGCGGTTCTTGTCGCCAGCCACGCAAAGCTCGCGGCCGAACTGGGGTGGAAACCACAATATTCTGGCCTTGACGAAATCGTTCGCAGCGCCTGGTCGTGGATGTTGGGACAGGGACACGGTAAACCCGCCGAACAAACCAGGACAGCTGCTTAATCGGAATTTGCGGGAAGCGCACCACGAAATTGCGCGCTGCTCCACAGGGAACAGATGAAGCGAGCAAGCAGGACGAGACTCGAATCCGCGATTATGCTGGCCGATATCGGCGGTGTGGTACTGGCATTGTTGATCGCCATCAACTTACACCCCAGCACCGCTATCCACAGTTGGGCGCGGTTGCTGCGGGAAGCGTTGCCGTTGCTCTTCGGCACCATCCTGGTGTGGCTGGCCGTGTCAGACCGGTTGGCGCTCAATCAAGTCCAGCGAGGATTCGCAGACCTGCTGTCCAGGGCTGTCGTCGCAAGTAGCATTCTGAGCATGGGCGTCGCGGCGCTGGCGTTCATTACCAAAGTTCCCTTTTCAAGACTGGCGATTGGCATCTTTGTCGTCGCGTTCTTCTTGATGGCGCTAACCAGTCGCCTTCTCTTGCGGGCGCTGATGCTGCGAGAAGGCAGCGTTGGCCGGAGAAAGTACGTCGCGATTATTGGCGGCGGTCCAATCGCGCGCGAACTCGCCGAGAAGATCGAAGAGAATCCGGCGTGTGAGTTGGTCGGGTGTCTCGTGCCGGAATCGCAGGAGAGTGGAGTACCAATCGCCGATAACGCTTTGAGGGAGACGGTGTCTACGCTGAGTGTTGCCAAACACCTGGCACTCAAGAACGTCGAGCAGGTTTACATTGTGTTGCCGAACAGCGGCGACTCGGAGGTACAGAAACTCGTTGCCGAGTGCAGGAACGCGAGCATCGAGGTGGCATTCGTACCGCACGCGTATGAACTCTATGTCTCCCGCGCCATCACGCACGACATTGGCGGCATTCCGCTCATCTCTTTCGAGCGGTACACATCATCGCCGCACTCCCGTGTGATCAAGACGCTCGCGGATTCTTTTACCGCAGCGGTTCTGCTGGTCATCACCGCACCCGTGCTGGTCGTTTCAGCGGTTGTACTGCGCCTGAAGCATGGCAAGGCATTGCGTCGCGAACTGCGGTGCGGCGAAGCGGGACGCACGTTCGGCATGTATCGCTTCAGCGTGGACCGCTACAGTGCCGAGTTGGACCGCTTCGAACAGTTCTTAGTCAGAACGTCCATTTCGGAACTCCCGCAGATATTCAATGTCCTTCGCGGCGACATGAGTATCGTCGGGCCGCGCCCAGAGCCCCCCGATCGAGTGAGACATTACTCCGAGTGGGAAAAACAGCGATTGCTATACATACCAGGGATCACCGGATTTGCGCAGGTACGTGGCTTGCGCGAGCAACATTCTTCCGACGCCAAGACTCGTTACGATTTGCAGTACCCGCTTTCGTGGTCGCCATTGCTGGATTTGACCATACTCGTACAGACTGCCCTGACCGTCGCTGGCCGGGCTTACAACGAAACTCAGTCCGCGATGGAAACTAAACGCCGGCATTCAGAAACGTTAAGGCCGCAGACCGTGAACGCCGTAAAAACGTTCACCCCGGAGATTGTCAATGCTGATCGTTCGCAGCCCAGTGCGGATTAGCTTCGCCGGCGGTGGAACCGATATGCCGGTTTATTACGAAAAATACGATGGAGCTGTGATCAGCACCGCCATCAACAAGTATTTCTACACGGTTTTGCAGAAGCGTACGGACGGTCAGGTGCAGGTGATTTCTTCCGACCTGCGCGTGATGGAAACTTGGGAAGACATCGCAAAAACAGACGTGGCGAGCAGTTCGCTTGCAATACCGCTAGCCGCGGTGAAGGAACTTGGATTTCCCGGGCTTTCGTTTGACATGTTCATGTCGTCTGAGATTCCACCCGGTACGGGCCTGGGCTCCTCTGCCAGCGTTTGCGTCAACGTGCTGAGGGCGCTATCGTCTTACCTGCACGTATCAATGTCGCGCTATGAGCTTGCCGAGCGCGCGTACCACATCGCGCGCGACGTTCTGAAAAAGCCGGTCGGCAAGCAGGATGAGTACGCGGCGGCGTTCGGCGGATTGAATCACATTCAATTCTGTCGAGATGGAAATACGAAGGTGGATCCGCTGGAACTCGATCGCGATATCGTTGCCGCGCTGGAGGCGAACCTGCTGCTCTTCTTCACTGGCGCCTCCCATGACTCGTGGCGAATCCTGAAGCATCAGGAGATATCGGTTTCTGCTGACACAGGACAGGCAGTTGAGCATCTGCATCGCATACGGGAGCTCGTGGACCGGGTGGCTACCGTACTGCGGCGTGGAGATCTGTACAGCTTTGGCAAGTTACTGGACGAAGGGTGGCACACGAAACGCGCAATCTCGCAGCACGTCTCCACGTCGCGCATCGACGACCTGTATCGGCTCGCGCAGACAAACGGCGCGATAGGCGGCAAGATTACGGGCGCCGGCGGCGGAGGCTTCCTCTTGCTGTATTGTCCCCGCGACAAGCAGAAGGCAGTGCGGGAAGCGTTCGCGCGTGAAGGCATCCGCGACATGGGATTCAGGTTCGATTTTCAGGGCGCGCACACCGTCGTCAACGATCCGTTCATCGACGCGGACGAGCGGTGCGGCACGCGCTGGATCTTTTACAAAACCGGTCGCACACAAGCCTCCGCATCAGGAGCTTTGTCCTCCTGAGCGAGAGCAGTCTGTCCATTACTGACACTCTGTCCTCCTGCGAGGGCGCAAGCCCGAGTCGAAGCATCCCTTTTACCAGCTCCATGCAGTCCAATAACTGCGCCGCCGACTGTGCGACTTCGTCGCTGCGCAAACAGCTGTTTACGACATTGTTTCCATCGAGATCTAGATGAAAGCTTTTCTCCTTGCGGCAGGAAATGGCACACGCTTGCGCCCGCTCACCAACACAATTCCAAAGTGCCTCGTGCCAATCCGCGGAGTGCCGATGCTGGGCATCTGGCTGAACTGGTGCCGGAATTACGGGATTGACGAGGTGCTCGTCAATGTCCATGCACATCCGGACGCCGTTCGCAGTTACTTGGCCGACACTGAAAATTCTGGCGTGCGTGTCACCGTGTCCCACGAGCCCGAATTACTTGGCAGTGCAGGCACGCTCCGGCGTAATCGCGAATTCGTGAAAGACGAGGCAGAGTTCGCGGTGCTATACGCGGACGTCCTCACGAATGCTGACTTTACGCAGATGGCAGGCTTCCACCGCAGGCTGCGATCGCCTGCCACAATTGGCGTATATCACGTTCCCGAGCCGCGGCAGTGCGGCATCATTGCAACTGACGAGAACGGCGTCGTAACAGAATTTGTTGAAAAGCCAGTTCGGCCGAAGAGCGATCTCGCATTCTCGGGGCTCATGATCGCCGATACATCCGTGCTCGAAGAAGTTCCCGACAAGCTGCCCGCTGATATCGGATTCGACCTCTTGCCGCGACTCGTCGCGCGCATGTTCGCGTTCACCATAACGGATTACTTAGTGGACATTGGAACGATGGAGAAGTATGAGCGTGCTCAAAGCGAGTGGCCCGGACTGCGTGGCGCGAAGGAGTATCCGGCATGTTTAAGGGCATGATCTTCGATATGGATGGCGTCATCGTTGACAGTCATCCAAGCCACTTGCGCGCCTGGAAACGATTGTTCGCCTGTTTGGGCAAGCCTTTAAGCGACAGCGGATTTGAGTACATCCTCGACGGCCACACTCGCGAAGAGATCCTCCGGCATTACCTGGGCGACATGTCCGCAGAAAGACTTGAGGAATACGGCAATCGAAAAGACAAGCTCTTCCGCGAGGAAGCCGCCGGGCTACTGCCAGTTCCGGGCGTGCTTGCCTTCCTTGACTCGATTGAGCAGGCTGGAATCAGGAAGGCGGTTGCTACCTCGGCAAAGCGCCAGCGCGCTGATTTCATTCTGGGGCACTTTGGCATATCACGGCGCTTCGAGACAATCGTTGCAGCGGACGACGTTGCGGAAGGCAAAAGTAGTTCGCGCGCGTTTCTCCTCGCCGGCGAACGACTCAGTCTTAGCCCTCGTGAGCTGCTGGTCGCGGAAGATGCAGTGTCTGGCGTGAAAGCGGCTAAGGCCGCATCAATGCGCTGCCTGGGCGTTAGCTTGAACGGTCATCGGCGGCAACTCCTTGGGGCGGGTGCAGACAAAGTCGTTTCCGACTTCTGTTCTGTTTCCGTCCCGGAATTATCTTCATTGTTTTGATCTTCATCGTTTGAAACTTTGTTTTTGGATCTCCTCTGGAAGCCACTATCGCCAGCCCGACCATGCGAATCCTTCTGATCACTCAAGCGTTTCACCCCGAGATGGGTGCGTTGCCAAGCCGCATGTACCCGTTTGCGCAGGAACTCACGCGTGCGGGGCACTCAGTATTCGTCGCCACGGGCATGCCGAACTACCCGAAAGGCATCGCCTTCGAGGGCTACAAGAACAAGTTATTCATGCGCGAGGAAATTGATGGGTACACGGTGCTTCGCACGGCTTCTTATTACGTGCCGCGAAACATCTCGCGTTGGCGCCAGTTGCTCAGTTACCTCAGCTTCATCCCCGCGGCGTTTGTGGGCGGTGTGCGCGCCGGCAAAGTGGACGTTGTGTTCGTAACTTCTCCGCCCATATTTCCCGCAATTGCGGCCATTGCTCTCGCCAAGTTGCGCGGGGCAAAACTCGTGTTCGACATTCGCGACCTGTGGCCGGATGAGATCGCCGCATGCGGCGGCGCAAAGGATGGATCGCTGCCGATCCGGTTCATCAGCCGGGTGGAACGCTTTATCTACCGCTGTTCCGATTGCGTTTGCTGCACCACTCCGTCATTCGTAAGCACTGTGATAGAACGAGGTGTAAGCAGCAGCAAGGCGGTTTACCTGCCAAACGGCGCGGATCTGCAACTGTTCCGGCCCTCGCAGTCCGGTGAGAATCATTCACGCCCTGAGCACCTGCGTGGAAAGTTCGTAGTTCTCTTCTCAGGAATCTTGGGAATTAAGCAGGGTTTGGACACGCTGCTGTCCGCAGCCAAGCTTGTCGAAAAAGAAAAGGACATTGTCTTCTTGCTCGTTGGAGGCGGCTCCCGCGAGCGCGACGTGGCGGAGCGCGTTCAGACGCTTGGATTGAAAAATGTGATTCTCGCCGGGGAGCAGAAGTTCAAAGATGTTCCGCGCATGATTCAACTTGCCGATCTGTGTGTGTCGCTGTTGCTGCCGGAGCCCTACCTGCAAAAGATTATTTCCGTGAAGCTGTTCGAATATATGGCGAGCGGCAAGCCAATCGTGGGAGCCCATGCTGGAGAGAGCGCGCGAGTGATTCGAGAATCCGGCTGTGGCATGGTGGTCCCACCCGGCAACGCAGAGGCTCTTGCCGAAGGCATTCGAGTGATGCGGGACACTCCGGAACTATGCGCAGAATGTGGCGAGCGCGGCCTTCAGTGGGTTGAGCAACACCATTCGCGGCGCCGTATTGCCCAGCGGCTTGAAAGAATTCTGACAGGACTCGTGACGCAAGGTGTCGTCGTCGACGAGACAGCGAGCGACTCCGCAAGGCTCGCGGAAGCGCAAGCGGCGGACGCACACCATGCCCGCGCACAGGATGCTGCCGCATAGATCAATTCAGTTATTGCCCGACCATGCGACTCAATCGAAACGCAGCATGAAAGCAAACATCGAATGGTAAGCCGGTTCAGCAGCCAAGTAACCACATCGCAAGTGGATTTCGATGTTCACGGCATCGTGTGTCTGCGCCTCATCGACGCACTGCCGCAGGACGTGAGCGCTGTCACGCGGCAGATCGGCCCACTCCAAACCTCGGCGCTCGATCGCGAACCCGACATTGTCATCCGTTACGTGGATGAAATTCCAATCAAGGATCTCTGCCATGTGACATATCAGGGCAGCGGCTACACGCCAGATGGTTTCTTCATCCTGCGCAGCGGCAGGCGGGCGACGCGAGTCCGCATCGATTTCAGCCAGATTGGCGGGCGCTGCAAGATTCTGTGCCAGCGAGGACTTGGCCCTGTGCCGATGCTGATCGGCATTGTCACCATGACGGCCCTCAGCAAAGGCTTCGTCCCGCTGCATGGGTCGGCATTCGTTCACGATGGAACCGGAGTGATCGTAACCGGGTGGTCAAAAGGCGGGAAGACGGAAGCGCTACTTTCATTCAGCAACCACGGCGCACGCTACGTTGGCGACGAATGGATCCTGTTAAGCAGCGACGGCCGCAACGTTTACGGGGTGCCTGAGAACATACGACTTTGGGAGTGGCATCTTCAAAATCTCCCCCATCTGCTGGAGCGCGTTTCTCGAGAGGATCGCTGGCTTTTTCGAGCAATCCATTCCCTTGAGTGGCTGTCGTCACATGCGCTGCAGCGGAGATTCCCGTGGACAGCGCTGCACAACGCGATGCCCGCGTTGAAGCGGCAGCTTAATGTCGTCTTACCCGCACAAGTCATCTTCGGCGAGCAAACTGGCCCATTCTCAGCCGAACCGCGAAAGCTCTTCTTTATGGTCAGCCACGAGTCTCAGCACATCGAGGTGGAGCCGGCAGACCCTGTTGCGATCGCGAGGCGAATGTCTTCGTCAGTCCGCTACGAACAACTCGTGCTGATGTCGGCATACCTGGAATTCAAGTTCGCGTTTCCTGAAAAGAGAAACGAGTTTCTGGAGAATGCACACGAACTCGAACATGACTTGTTGTGTCGTGCGCTCGCGGGCAAGGAAGCGTACACGGTTAAGCATCCATACCCGGTACGGTTTGATGAGTTGTATCGCGCCATGATCCCCTGCCTGGCATCAAGCACGGTCAAGTCGTATTCCGCCTATTAGGAAGACAAAAATCAACTGGCGAGCGAGGTCGCTAGTCGAAACAGATCCGCGGCTGCGGGCAGAGAGTTCGTGCGCCATGCCCGGCTTTTCAGCGGGAGATAAACAGAAGTGAAATCAACCACGGAAGCACTCAAAACATTCGCGGCTCCTCTGCTTCTATTCACTTTCGTCGGCATAGCGGGGGCGATTGTGCTGCAGCGAAGTTTGCTATTGGCGCTCGCTGCAATCGTTCTGGCGGGAGTCGTAGGCTTGATGCTGCGACAACCAGAGTGGGGAACGGCTCTCATCCTGTTCGCGATATATTCCAATGTGGCTGTCGCGGTAATGCGATTCGTGGCCACTGGCGGAGCGCCGGTCTATGTCGGCGGCCTCGATAACGGCGGCATGGCGAACGTGGACGCTGGGATGCGCGCCGCATTGCTGGCGTCGGTTGGGCTTGCTCTGGTTGTGCCGGTCTATCAGTACGTGTGGGTGCGCCGCCAGCAGTTGGTGTTTGATCGTACGCTCGCGCTGATCTGGTTTTTCCTCTGCTCACTGATGCTCTCGGCAGTGTTCTGCCGTGACCCCATGCTCTCGCTATGGAAGATTTTCCGCTTCGTCAGTGAAGGGCTAATACTGTACTTCCTCGTAATCAACGTAGTACGCGACGGCCAAACGCTGCGCCGGGCGATGTGGACGCTGGTGATTGCTGCGAGCCTGATGGGTGGCTTGTCTGTCTTCCAGGAAGCCAGCGGCACCCAAGACAATACGTACTGGGGGATGGCACAGAGAGGCGGCGTCTTCGTTACCAATTCGAGCGGAGACCAGGTTGTCACGCGAACACGCGCAGCAGGTCCGATCGGAGAACAGAATCGATATGCGCAGGTCCTGCTTGTCGTGGTGCCGTTCGCGGCATTCTTCTTCCGGCACGGAGTCACACGCATGCAGCGGATATTCGCGCTTCTCGGCGGTGGCTTGATTTTCGGCGGGATCGTGCTGACATTCTCACGGGGCGCGTTCATCGCCCTGGTCCTGCTCATGTTTGGGATGGGGACGGCACGGCTGGTGAAGTGGTCCCACATCACCGTTCTTATCCTGATTGCGTCTGCGTACGTTGTAATCCAGGAACCTGACTACGTCGCGCGGCTGAGTTCATTGGGACACCTTGACAGCCTTGTGAAATCAGAGGGTAGGCCGACAGCCGACGAGTCCTCTGCAAGCCGCCTGGCCGGAAATATCGCGAGTTGGAATGTTTTCCTGGACCATCCTTTGCTAGGTGTGGGACGCGGCATTTATGCAGACTATTACGCAACGCACGCCGTCAATCAGCTCGGCTATCGGCAGGTGAGGGACTATCCGAGTCACAACCTATACCTCAATATGGCGGCTGAGAGCGGCATTCTCGGACTCGGCTTGTTCATGGCCATCATCATCCTTATCGCGATGCAACTGCGCAGGCTCGCCAAGCTGCGAGCTCCGACCGATACGGAAATGTCAGACCTGGCAACTTGCTTCCTGCTTGCCATCGGAGCGTATCTGCTTTCAGGAATGTTCATACATCTTGCGTACGAGCGATACTTCTGGCTTCAACTGGCGCTCAGCAGTGTGGCGATCCGGGTCATTGCCGAGGAGATGCCTTTTGCGGAGCCGCGTATTCTCACACTTCGGCGACCGCGAGGGATTCAGCCCCAGCCCGCCACTTCGTTTCGAGGAGGGCGGCAATAGCAAGCTCCGCAGGGTGACTGCGCACCTCGAGTGGGTGAAACGTTCTGTTCTGTATTTGAAGGAATCGGATATTTCGAGTGTTGTTCGCGGGGTGAAACTTGCTGCGTGTTCTGACTTACCATCGCATTGTCGATTCAAACAGCCTGTCAATCGTGACCAATGTGAGCGCACCTCCGGCAGCGTTCCGGGAGCAAGTGCGTTACCTGGCTGAAAACTACAACGTCGTTTCGATGGACGACGTATTGAACGCGGCGCAGACGGGCGTTGAGCTTCCCGATCGCGCTGTTCTGCTCACGTTTGACGATGCTTACCGCGACTTCGGCGAAGTGGCGTGGCCGATACTGAAGACATACGGACTTCCCGTCACGCTATTCGTCCCGACTGCCTATCCCGGCGATTCGAGCCGAGTGTTCTGGTGGGATCGGATCAAGGCCTCAATCATGCTGACGCCTAAAACCGAAACGCAGGTTGCGGGCCGTGAATTTCGATTCCGATCACAGCTTGAAAGATACAGAGCCTACATCACGATTCTGCATTGCATTGAAGACATGCCTAACGAGGAAGCAATGCAGGTAGTCGCACAGCTCAGCCAAAGCCTCGGCGAATTCCACGCTCGTGCTCCGCTGGTTCTGAGTTGGCCCGAATTGCGTCGCTTGGCGAATGAAGGTGTCACGCTCGGTGCTCACACCCGAACGCACCCGATCATGACCAGGATTTCCGCCGAGCGGACTCGAGAGGAAGCTGCTGGCTCCCTGAAAGACTTGCAGCGAGAGATTGGAAGGGTTACTCCCGTATTTGCCTATCCTGCCGGCAGGCACGATGATCACGCAGTGCGAATCCTTCGAGAAGAGGGTTTCGTCCTGGGATTCACCACCATGGACGGCCACAACGATCTTGCGTCTGCCGACCCCCTGCGGTTGCGCCGTACGAACATTACGCCGAGAACATCTATGCCGATCTTTCGGCTGCGATTGTTGCCTGCTTTCGCGCATTTAGACGCATTGCGCCATCGATACGCGCCACGCTTTTTTGCGGCTTGATTCAGCTCCGCAGGAGCTGTCGCCAAAAAAAACCGGCCCAAGCCAGTCACGCCAGCTTGGGCCCGGAATCAGAGCTAATGAGCGCTCTTCTGGACTAGCTTCAACTGCCTTGGATTACGAGTTGTGGCTTGTTTGTACTGCTCTCCCTGGAATAGAACTTTGTGTACGTAGAGGCTGACGAGGGCTGATCCACGGCAATGCTGACGAGGCTCATGCCTGCCGCCTTTTGCGTCTTGAGATAGTTCGTCAGGTCGATCTCGTACCAACGATAGGCTGTGCCCGAGACGGTGACGCTGCCGAGCCTGGAACCGCGACCAGGTCTGTTATTCCAGGTAGTTCCGCTTTCAGACCAGCTTGTGCTCGCTACTGCATAAGCTGCGGTAGTGATCGTGGCAGTTGCGCCGGTCTGGGCATAGATTCTGAATTTGGCCGAGTTGACGCTATTAACGGAGCTCAGGTTGAACCGGAGATAGATATCCCGGTCATTGCTGCTTTCAGTGGTGTTGCGGGCGTACAAGGCTGATGAGCGAGTCCCGTAACTGGTGTTTGCATATGAGCCGTTGCGAACATATGTATCCGCAACCGGAGTAAGCGTGAAAGTCTTTGTCGTCGGCGACGTTCCCGTCGATGTTCCCGACACGGTCACGCTGATGGGGGCCGAGACACCGACGTTCCCTGCGGCATCGTAAGCTTTCGTTTGAAGCGTATGCGTCCCGCTGCTCACGCCTGACGTATTCCAGGTCATGCTGCCCGCAGAGGTTCGAGTCGCAAACGGCGTCGAGGAACCGTCGGCGAAATATTCCAACCGGGTGACTCCCTGGTTGTCACTGGCAGTCGCCGTAACAGTGACTGTTCCCGAGACCGTTGCCCCGTTAGTGGGGGAGGTGATGCTGGTGGTCGGGGGCGTCGAATCCGGAACCGAAGGCTCGCTCGTGCCACCAGCAGTCTTCCGGAGAATGAAAGCGCCAAACTCAGGAGCTGTGTGTGTGTTGGTCAAATGGGTCACAGTCCCAACCAGCTGAGAGACTGTCGTCAGATTCATCGGCAAAGTCACGTTTGGCGAAGCATCGTAGTAGACGCCCTTCGCAATTGGTGCTCCATAGTAATTCTGGGCATCCATGATTTCGAACGCGGTGCCTTCGGCCAGACCGGCATCCGCCAGGTTCACGCTCACGGAGCTCTTCAGATCCCAGTTGTAAACGACGATGTTGGCGCGCTCACCTGGCTCATAAATGTTTTTCCTTACGACAGCTTTCACTCCAGTCGGACGGCTGGCACTGTATGAACCGGCTGCATCGACAGACGTTGCGGACCTCCAGCTGGCGAAGGAGTACGAGTGCGTGGAAGAATTGATGAATTTGAATGGCGCGCTATTACCGCGGTAATACTTGTTGTTGTCCCACTGGACAGAGTTAGGCGTGAATTGTCTGATCCACTGCGTGACGCTCCCGCTTCCATTGCCAACGCTGGTGTTGCCCGAGACCTGGAGATTTTTCCAGTTCTGCACCTTGAAGGCGCCAACAGCAGTTGAGCCTGACACGAAGTAGTTGTCACGGATAACCGCGTCTTCACACTGGATGCCGCTGTTCTGAACGCATCCGAACTCGGCGTTATAGGGATTGGTGCTGCTGGGAGTGCGGTATGTGAAATTGTTGATGAACTTGAGCCGCTTAATCGGCTTGCCTACAACTGAAGAATTCACAATGAAATTGCCGTGCTCGTGTACGCCGCTCACACGCGCGCCATTGTCGAACGAGATATTGCCTTCTATGTCGTAGCCATCAATGTACGAATCTGACCATTCCGTATAGACCTTCATGCCAGCATAGAAATTGCGAAAACCGATGTTATCGCGCACATAGTTGACTGCATTGGCATCCGGGACGCGCTTCCAGAGGTTCAGGTACATCGCGTCGCCGCGCTGGTCGACACTACTGTCGTAGATTCCGTTGCCCCACATTAGCGAACCATAAATCTCGAAATTGTTGGCGCCACCGGCTATGCCGGCGCGTCCGACATCGTGAACAATCATATTGATGATCTTCACGCCGTAGGTGGACGTTCCAATCAATATGCCGCGAGGGCGTTCGGTATCGATGTTGGAGACGGCCCGCTTCGTGCTCTTGTTAGTAACTTCGAAGCCCCACAACCGGGTGTAGCTTCCGTTCACCCTGAGAGCTCCGTTTACCGTTGCGCGCTCTCCGCGATACTGCCGGATGGTGACGGGTGCGGATGGTCCGCTGCCCTTGACGCTGATGTTGTAAACAAGCGATCCGCCGCTGCCGTAGGTTCCGCCACGAAGCCAGATCGTGTCACCTGGTTTTACGACCGCGGTCTTCTGCAGTCCAGACGTGATGTCCCACGGACTATTGATCGAGCCGGTGCCGCCCGAGCTGCCGTTCGGGGCTATGTAGTAGTCGGTTGCTTGAGCGGGGTGGGCGACAAGAAGTCCGAGCGCCACAAAACACGCAGTAGCAATGATTTTTGAACAAGTTTTCCGAAAAGTTGAAACAGCTCCCATGTTGGCTCCTGGTAAATGCAATTGCGCCGTGGGGAATCCATGACGTGGTGTTATCCAGGAGTGACTCTAGTTGCGCTCAGGGATGAGAACTATTGGGGAAACGGCTGTGCTTGACTGATTAGAAACACCTAGAGACGGAATACTTCGTATGTGCAACAAAACATTGGGGCAATGGTAAGTTGAAGGTGGGGATAGGCACTTACTCAGTAATGGAAGCTTTCGGTTAGCCGAGAGCGGTTCCAGCGAAAATTCCTAGTAAGTATCGTACGCATGGTCATCGTATCTACGTTCTTTCCCGTGTTGTTCGCTAAGTTAAAAACCCTCAGTAAATTCTCCGCAGGTGACTCAGAATGCCCGGTTTAACGTGTTGTTCTACTCCTCTTGCCGAATCGCAAGCTCTTCGCCAAAGGTTTGACGAAGCACAGACCACAATGCTTCATGCGCCCGATTACAGCGCGAGAATCGACATTGCCAGAGCCGGATGCATCATCGGACACGTAGCCTATCCGGAGTACCCCGTACAGGTATTCACGTCCGGCACTCAGGACATCTACCTAGAGGGTCGCATCTACAACGTCCGCGCTGCGGCGCTGGAATCCGATTTGAAGCTGCTTGCGGATAGGGTGTTCAAGGCTACGGGTCGAAGCGAGTTCGTGCGGAACTGGATCATCGAGCACGACGGCGAGTATGTCGTCGTCATCGCCGACCGGAACACGCAGGAGATAGCGATTCTGACCGACCCGCTGGGACGGCTGCCCGTCTATTATCACTTCGACGAGACAAGTCTCATCGTGGCAAGAGAGTGCAAGTTCATCCTGTCGTTCCTGCGCGAGTGGGAATTCGACCGCATAGGATGCGCGCAATTTCTCTGGGCCGGATATCCGTTGGGCCGGCGAACTCACTTCGCGGACGTAAGCGCAGCGCCCAGTGCGATGTTGCTGCTCTCTTCCGTAGACGGGCATCGGCTGAAGACTTCTGTCTCCACACTCATCGATTTCAATCTCGAAGACAAAGAGACCGCTTCGAAAACGCCGGATCAGTATGCATCTGAACTCGTCGAGACGATCGTCAGTACGACAGCCGACCGCGCTCGTCATCCGGACGTTACAACGAATGTGATCTCGCTCAGCGGAGGCTGGGACTCCAGAATAATAGCTACTGCCCTGGCAAGATCCACCAGGCGCTGTGTCGCAGTAACGTATGTCAACGCCGAAGGCCGAGGCGAGAAGGACGCGCAGTTGGCGATGCAAATCGCCAAAATCCTTGAGATGCCTTGCGAGTTCGTCAGAATCCGGCCGGTTCGCCCTGAGGATGAAGAGCGCCTGGTATCGCTCACAGACGGCCTGAATTACGTTTCGATGGCCTATAACCTGCCATTCATGGAGGAAGTAGTATCGCGCTGGGGACGCCGGGCGGCTTACCTGACAGGGGACGGTGGGCCACAGATCATATCTCTGAAGGGCCTGAGGACGACGGTGCAGTCGATGGATCGGCTGGTGGAGGAGATTATCGGAGAGCGCAGTATTCTCCCCATCACCGTTGCCGAGGACGTAATGGGCTTGGGGCCGGGGACGCTGACCGACGAGCTACGCAACGTTGTTTCGAAGTACCCGGAGAGCGATTTCAATCAGAAAGGGGCACATTTCGCGATCTTCGAACGCGGACGCCGCTGGGGTTTCGAAGGCGAAGATCGCGCCCGTTTCTACATGTGGCAGACAAGTCCGTTCTACTCCTATCCTTTCTATCGGTGTGGAACGAGAATCCCGGATCGCTTCAAGCGGGACAACAAGATGTATCGACTGTTCCAAATCAAGTTGTCTCCAAGCGGGTCCCGCATACCTGACGCGAGCACAGGGATACCTCCATCGTCTCCACTGTTGCCGTATGCGTATCGCTTGAAGAGGTACCTGCTCACGCCGCACAATTTTCGACGCAGCCTGAAGCCCTTCGTATTACGCGGCGAATTTGGGCGATCTCCTACACCGGAGCAGGCACTCTCATACGTGCATGAACTTGAACTCCTCGGAGAGGGCTCGTTAATGGGTGGGGCGGCGGTTCGCAGGATGCTGGCTTCCGCCAACAAAACTCAGTATGCGAATTGGTGGACGGTGGCGCTCTTGGACAAACTGATCAGGAATGGAAAGTACGGCTCGCGCACTCACGTCTTCGACCGCGAACAGCATCAGGCGCGGGCTTCATGATTGATTGTGCATGGAGCAGCACGGAGTAGCGCAGCCGCGTAATTGATTGCGCAGCGGCGGAATCGTACAGTCACGTGCTTGTTGTCTCCCTGAGCGCAGCGACGCAGTCGCGCCGCGCAGTCGAAGGATCCCTGCCGTACTAACCACCTTTGCGCCGCACCGGTGCGTGGGGCGGAGAGCTGGCACGCTTCCGAAGAATGAAAACCGCGAACTCAGGCCCGGTATGCTTGTTCGTCAGATGATCGACGTTCCCTACAAGCTCCGATACAGCCGTTAAGTTCATCGGCAACATTACGGTCGGCGAACTGGACCTGAAAACGCCGGTCGCCACGGGTGATCCGAAATAATTTTGTGCATCGAGAATCTCGAACGAGGAACCCTGCGCTAACCCAGCCGCGGTCAGGTCCACTGTCACGGACTTCTTCTTATCCCAGTTAAAGATGATGATGTTTGCGCGGTCTCCTGGCTCGTAAAGGTTCTTCCTCACGACAGTTTTTATTCCCGTTGGCCGGTTCGAGTCGTAGACGCCGCTTGCATCAGCAGATGCCTCCTTCTTCCATTTTGCGAAATCCAAACGGCGCGGTGCCGGGCCCTTGCCTTTGGACTTAACTGGAAGGGCGAAAGCCCACTGCGAGAGTTTGTCTGGCTGAGATGTAGCTGTAGTGAACGGCGTTCCGGAGCCGCCGTAATAATGATTGTTGTTCCATTGGACGAAAGCGGGCTTGAACTCTTGGACCCACTCGGCCAGCGCGCCGTTCCCATTCGCAACCGCGGTATTGTCCACGGTCTCGACGTGCTTCCAGTTTTGCACCTTGAAAGCGCCGACGTTCGTCGTGCCTGCGACGAAGTAGTTGTCGCGGATTGCGGCATCTTCACACTGAATGCCGCTTCCGGGCGTACACCCGAACTCGGAGTTGTATGGGTTCGTGCTCTCGGGCGTCCGGTACGTGTAATTGCCGATTACCTTGAGCCGCTTGATTGGAGTGCCCCCAATGGCGGAATTGACAATGAAATTGCCATGCTCATGGGAACCATTCGCGCGCGCGCCATTGTCAAACGAGACATTGCCTTCGAGTTCGTATCCATCGATATAAACGTCCGGCCATTCGGTGTAGACCTTGAAGCCGGAATAGAAATTGCGAAATGCTATGTTGTCGCGAACAACGTTGGTTGCGCCGGCGTCAGGAGAGCGGTGCCACAGGTTCAGGTAAGTGGCATCTCCACGCGGGCCGACCTTGCCATCGTAAATTCCGTTGCCCCAGAAAAGGCTGCCGTAGATCTCGAAGTTGTTCCCACCGCCGGCAATACCGGCGCGTCCGACATCGTGAATGACCATGTTGATGACCTTCACGCCAACGCTTGCGGCCGCAATGAGGATGCCGCGTGGCCGCTCATTATCGATATTGACCACGGTACGTTGGGGACTGGAGTTGGTGAGTTCGAATCCCCACAACCAGATGTAACTTCCGGAAACATTGATAGTCCCGTTCACTTTGGCGTGCTCGCCGCGTTGCTCCCTGATAACCACCGGTGCCGACGGCCCGCCGCTCAGCGTGCATGAGTAGACCAGGGGGCCGCCTGTACCGTACGTGCCTCCGCGTAACCAGACCGTATCTCCGCTCTTGACGGTCCCAGTCTTCCGCAGTCCCGTGACGATGTCCCATGGACTGTCGATTGTTCCGGTGCCGCCCGGTTTGCCGTCGGGGGATATGTAGTAATCGGCTGCATGTGCTGGCTGGACCATCAACCCAAGAGCCAGGCACGCGAAGGCAACAATCTCTACGAAAGCTTTGTCGAAATGAAGCTGCGTTCCCATGTTCGCTCCTGCCAATCAACGGCCGGTGTCGCTTACCCGCATTTTGTTTGATGCGCAATATTCATTCAGACGCGATGCCGCGAACCGGGACAGCACGAACGGCGCCTAACGACTTCGCTCAACAACTTGCACTCACAAACTTTAGGGGGATAACAGACGTGAACATTCTGATCACTGGCGGTTGTGGGTTCATCGGCTCGCATCTGGCAGAGGCGTGCTTGCAACGCGGACATAGCGTGTATGCAATCGACGATCTCTCGACAGGTTCGATCAACAACATCGAACATTTGAAGAACGAACGTGGCTTTTTTTACGAAATTGAGTCGATCACCAACAAGCAGCTCATGGCAGAACTGGTGGACCGGTGTGACATCGTGTACCACCTCGCGGCTGCGGTCGGCGTACGGTTGATCGTTGAAAGCCCTGTGCGCACGATCGAAACGAATGTTCGCGGAACCGAGGTCGTACTCGAACTCGCGGCGAAGAAACAGAAACGGGTGCTAATCACTTCGACATCCGAGGTGTACGGAAAAGCGGAGCGGCTGCCTTATCGCGAATCCGACGACACCGTGATGGGCGCCACGACAACCGCGCGCTGGAGCTATGCCTGCTCGAAGGCCATAGACGAATTCCTGGCCGTGGCCTACTGGAGAGAGAAGCACGTTCCGACGGTGATTGCGCGCTTGTTCAACACGGTGGGTCCGCGACAAACGGGGCGTTACGGGATGGTGATACCGAACTTTGTCCGCCAGGCGCTGGCAGGTGAAGACATCACGGTCTTCGGCGATGGGCGGCAGAGCCGTTGCTTCACATATGTAGGCGAAGCAGTCCAGGCGCTGATCGGACTGGCGGAAAACAGGCGCTTGCTGGGCGACGTCTTCAATATCGGGAGCTCCGACGAGGTGACCATACTCGAGTTGGCGGAGCGCGTGAAGACGATCACAAACTCCGATTCGCGCATTGTGCTGGTGCCCTATGAAGACGCTTACACAGAGGGCTTCGAGGACATGCGCCGCCGTGTCCCGGACATCAGCAAAATCAATCAGGCGATTGGCTGGAAGCCCAGCATGAAGCTGGACGCCATTCTGACGCGCGTAATCGAGCACGAGCGCAATGCGGCTCGTGTCGCTGCGCCCGAGGCGGTTCAGCAAGTCAGCGCCGCGTAGCCACTCTGCTTCTCACCTAAACTCCGCCGCTCATCGTCGCCCGCCTTGGCAGACGATGAGCGGCCAGATACGTGTGCCGCTGCGTAGGCGCGAGGTTCATGGTTCGTGGTTAAGGCATCACTCAGGAGATAAGGATGGCAAGCGCACCTTGTGGACAAACCAATGCCGGAACCGCGCCTGTAAGGCCGCGAGTGCTCGCCGTAATCCCCGCAAAGGAGGACAGCGTTTGGATGATCTTCGCCCGGCGGCAGGTCAATGCAATTGCCAGGACCGGGCTAGACATCCGGATGTTCTACCTGAGTTCGCGCACCTCCCCTCGGATTCTGTTCAAGGAATTCCTGAGGTTCAGGCGCGAGTTGCGGGAGTACAGGCCCGACCTGGTCCACGCCCACTTCGGCTCTGTGAACGCTTTTTTCTGCGCGCTGGCAACTCGAACTCCGCTCATCATCACCTTCTGGGGAAGCGATCTAAACCCGGTTCCAACGGCGGTCAGTTCCCTGCACTGGCGCTTCACGCACCTGCTTTCACAACTTGCGGCATTGGCTGCGACGGATGTGATCTGCGCCAGCTCGCAGTTAAGATCGCGCTTATGGCTGCGCCGGGATGCCAGGATCGTTCCAACTGGGGTTGACCCGCAGGAATTCTGCCCATCGCCAAGGCTTGAGGCTCGTCATCGGCTCGGTTGGGAGCAAGACGTGCCCGTCGTGCTGTTCAACGCGAGCAACAAGCCGGAATTTAAGGGACTTCCGGTTGTGCGCGAGGCAATTGAGTACGTGCGGCAGACAATGCCTCGCGTGCGACTTGAAGTGATGGAGGGCAACGTCTCCCCTGAAAAGGCACCGCTCTACTTCGCAGCCGCTGATTGCCTGGTGCTCGCGAGCCTTTTCGAAGGTTCGCCGACTGTCGTGCAGGAAGCGCTTGCGTGCAATCTGCCCGTCGTCAGCGTGGACGTTGGCGACGTACGAGAACGCCTGTGGGGAGTATCGCCGTCGCGCATCGTTGAGAGGAACCCCGCTGCGATCGGCAGAGGTATCGCCGAGGTACTCGCTTGCGGAACTCGATCCAATGGACGCGAGAATCTTGGAGACTGCGCAGTTGATCGCATTGCCCAGCGCGTCCGGACGGTTTACGAGAACGTCTACAGTCATTGATGGAGGGCATATTCGGCCAGCCAACAGCTCACAAATGGCAAAGACACTCGGAATGCATCCAGCTCTCGACAGACGCAACTCTGGATTATTTCAGGGACTATTTCCAGTTACTAACAATCCAAACGATTCCATCGCGCAACTCACTAAGTAAGCTGTCCGAAGAGGACGGCGCGCAGTTCCGTCGCGGCTCCGAATTTTGAAACAATCGAAAGATCACAGGTGTCGCAACTTGCTTGCACTGAGGACGCCTGTCGCGAGGCTGTCATGTTGAATCGCAAACTGTGCGCGCTTCAAGTCATGGTTGTTGCGGTTTTTATGCTGCTGTTCGCTGTCCCCGGAATGGCACAGACGAACTCTGGTGAGTTCACGGTGATTGCGCTGCCGGATACGCAGTTCTATTCCGCCAGCTACCCGCAGATTTTCACGAGCCAGACTCAGTGGATTGCCGACAACATTGACGCTCTGAACATCAAGTTCGTGCTCGGCCTTGGCGACATCGTGGACAAAGGCTCCGACCTTACGCAATGGCAGAACGCCGATGCGGCGGTCAAGCTGATTGAAGGAAAGATTCCGTATTTCCTGCCGATTGGAAATCGTGATTACCAGTCCGTTTCGGCGACCACACGCAAGGTTACTAACTTCAACACCTATTTTGGACCTTCTCGCTACGCCGGTTACAGTTGGTATCGAGGCAACTATGCTGGAAGTAACGAGAACTTCTACGGAGAGGTGAACGTCAACGAGACGAGCTATCTAATCCTGGCGCTTGAGTTCTATCCGCGAGATGCCGTGCTTGCCTGGGCCGACCAGATCCTAAGCGCAAACGCCGGTAAGGAAGTGATCGTCATCACCCACAGCTTCACATACAAGGACAGCACGCGCGTGGACAAGTGTGACGACGGGGTTTACACGACCTACGGCAATGACGGTGAGGCAATGTGGAACAAGTTGTTTCGCAAGTACTCGAATATTTTCCTGGTGCTGAGCGGACACATTTCCTATACAGGACGGCGCAGCGATCTGGGCGAAGCGGGCAATCTGGTGAACGAGGTTTTATCCGATTACCAATCCGGCGAGAACGGCGGGAATGGATACCTGCGCATCCTGACTTTCAAGCCGTTGCTGAACCAGATCGATGTCAAGACCTATTCGCCGTACCTGGATGCATACATGACGGATTCGGCGAATCAGTTCACCATGTACTATCACGCACCGGCCATTGCTGTTGCGACAGGCGGTGTGGACGGCAAGTCCCGCGTAGATAAGGTTGGCAGCACAATCGACTGCAGCACTCTTACCGCCGTAAGCGTCCAGGCGCAGTTCAGGTCTGTCTCGACGAACTCGTCGGGCAAGTACGCATTGAGCAACGTTGCGGCTGGGAACTATACAGTGAATGGTTCGAAGTTGAATTGGCAGAGCCAGTCGCAAACGGTTGGAATCGATGCCGGATACACGGCGCGCCTCGACTGGTTTATGAAACCGAACATGGGAACTATCTCCGGAAAAGTGACGAATTCTTCCGGCGTTGCGATCTCAGGCGCTACCGTCCAATTCTCTGGCGGCATAGTTCCATTCTCGAAGAGCGTCACCACGAACGCGTCGGGAGTGTATTCGTCTGGCCAGATGTCTATTGGCAGCTACGCGGTAACAGTATCGAAAACCGGGTATACAACGCTGCAGCAGTCGGCGACCGTGACCACCGACACCAACTCCGCCGTCAACTTCAACCTGCAATAACTATGACACCTAAGGCTATTGCATAGCCGCTGCAATGGCGGCTGCGGCGATCGGCGTTATTACCTCGTAAGCGGCCGGTGTCAGGTGCTCTGTGCCGTTTGCAAACTCCGGCTTGATCATGCCAGCAGAGTCAACTAGCAGCGCGTAGAAATCCGCCAGTTGAACCTTGTTGCTGGCCACGTATGACCGAAGCCAATCGTTGAACTCAACGATTGCTGGGTTCTGATTCGCATCGGTTCCGGTTTTCGGCGGGACCGTACCGAATACAACTCCAATGTTGGCCGTTGCCGCCTGTTGACGCATCGCGTCAATGTTCGCTTGAAGCTGGGCGAGCGGGAGTTGTCGATCGATATCGTTTTCGCCAGCCCAGATCACGACCACACGGGGCTTAAGGCCTACAACGTCAGTTTGGAACCGCGCCAGCATATCGGCCGACGCATCACTGAGCCGGCCCTTTTTGACGTAGTTCTTTCCGGGAAAGCTTTGCGGCAGTTGCCAGTCAACAGTCTGAGAACTGCCTATGAATACGACCTCAACTGGTTGAGAGCGGGTTGAGTTACCACTCCCACCACCACAACCGAGAGCAAACAATTCCAGGATCAACAATATCGCGACGCAAAACTTTGCTCCACGCACGCTGGCACCCCCTTGGCGGGACAAAGTTCGTTCAATCGTGAACCTAGTCCCGGAAACCAACTCTGCCCAACTCTGATGTTGAACTTGCGTCGCTAAGTTGCCGCCCGGCTCCGAATCCTCTCTGAAGCTTGACGTTGCCGTGAGAAGGGCGGCTCGCTCACTCGCTCATCGCGAGTTCGCTCGCCCCTTAGTTTTGAAATCCAGTGCGCTTTAAGGCCGCTGTGCCGGGAAAGGCTGGAAAGTGCGGGACCGTCCACAAAGCAATTACCTTTGGGAAGCTCAAGAGCGAAGTCAGCTCCGCAGTCAACTCAGAGTACAAACGAAAACCCTAATCCGGAGTCGAAGACTGAAACTTTAACAAGCCCGTAATCTTTTCCGGCTTCTAACTAATATGAGGAAGATGCCCCAAGGGATCATCTGTTTCCCTATGTCAACGCGAAGAGATGTGCCGTGCTCCACGAATTCCCCCCCGGCGACCGTGTTCGCCAGCGTTGGGCCGCGTGACCGTATCAGTTCCGCATTCCATTGCGAATTTGTAACAAGCTTTGACGAGCTGGAAAGCATCTCGTCCGACTGGGCACGGCTGGTCGCCGCCGAGGCCTCCAATTCCATATTCCAGACCTTTGGTTGGTTTCGGGCTTTTTGGCACGCATATGGCTCCAACCTCACGCTTCAGATCCCAATTGTTCGCGATCAGCGAGGGTGCGTAGCTGGCATCCTGCCAATGGTTGCAAGCGGTCGAATCCTGCAGTTACCCCGAGGTGACTACAACGACGTGATCTGCGAAGAATCTGCGGCTGCCGATGTCGTTGAACAAACCTTCATAGCGCTCTTGCGAACACGCGACACCTGGGATACATGCGAACTGGAGAATGTGCCAGCAAGCTCCCGGCTGGCGCGTGCGGTCAACAAGCTGCCGAGCCAGCTTCGAAGCCATCTACAGGTCGTCTTTAGATTCCCCTGCCCAACGATTCTTATCACCGAAAACGACAAGGGAGCTTTGCGGAAGCTGGCTCAGAAAAAAGACATCAGGCGCCAGCAGCACCGGCTCGAACGCCTCGGCCGCCTCGAGTTTCGACACCTGGAAACGCGCGAAGAAATCCGACACCATCTGCCAATCTTCTTCCGCCAGCATATCGAGCGGCGCGCGCTGCTTGGACAAAGGAGTCGATTCCTGGAGGAGAGTGCGCGAGAGTTCTACCAGAACATCACAGAAGAGTTCGACCCCGCTGGCCCCTTGCGATTTTCATTGCTGCAACTGGATGGGCGGCCGCTGGCTTACCACTTCGGATTCCAATACAACCACAGCTTCATTCGGTACACATCGGTCTTCAACGTCGATGAGATGGTCTACTCACCCGGAGAGGTGTTGCTGGGCAAACTGCTGGAGTACGCGGAGGAGAGCGATATTTGTGAGTTCGACTTCGGGATCGGAGGCGAAGACTACAAGCGCCGGTTCTCGAATCACACCAAGGAGAATGTTGCTGTCTACTTGAACAAACAATCCGGTCATTTGTCTTTCCCGTATCTGAGACGACGAGCGATTGACACTCTCAGGTGGATCAAGGAGCAAGGCAAGCAACAGACGTATGCCTCTCGCCGAACGCCCGGACTTCTTCATCGGATTCAGCATGTTGCTGCGGCAATGAACGGCGATATCACGTCGGCAAATTGGGCAGAAATGCTCCGCTCTTCTGTGCGCTCGATTGCGAAGTATTTGTACTCAAAAGAAGAGGTCGCAATATTTACCTTTGCGGAGCAGACGCCCCAGTGTGACTCAGCACATCCGCCTCTTGTTCTGTCACCTGCATCGCTTGGAGAACTCGCGACCGTCTCCCTTGAACACCGCGAACTGGGAGGACGGTTACGCCATTTTGCCGACAGGCTCCGGCGCGGACATGCGGCGTACATCTACCACCCAAGCCCCCATGTCACCCTGATCGCATGGGCAGCAAAGCAGGCATTTGAGATTACTGCCCCGGAAGAAGATCCGATCTGCCGAGTGTCGTTGGACAAGCCTGCGATTGTGCTTTACGACGTTTGGTCTTCGTCCGGCCAGACCTTCCACATTCGCGAGTTGTTCGGTGCTTTGTCCAGAGAGGCCACGTCGCTTGGCTATGGCTTGCAGGTTGTTTTGCAAGGAGCGCTGCTCTCATCCCAACAGAATGTGAATAGCGCCGGGCTAGTGCTGGAGCGCTGGTGTACTCGAACCAGAATCCTGGGCCGGCTTCAGGACAGCACGCGCAATTAAGTCGATGGCCTCAGTAACAGCCGTTCCTTTGGGTTTCCCTAAACCGTTGGTGATTACAAACCAGTGAGCGAACGAGTGAGCATGTTGGGCAGTACTCTGCGGCAGAACGTTAGCGTGGATGCCTGGTTCGGCGGCCATGAGCGACTGGAAGAAATCGCCGATGAGTGGCGCGGCCTTTGCACCGAAGGGCCGAATGATGAACCGTTCTATCGTCCGGAGTGGATTGCGGCATATCTCCGCGCGTTCGTGCCGCCCCAGCGCGTTTTGCTCCTCGAAGCCAGGGTGGACGGAAAACTGAAAGCGGTACTTCCTCTCATTGCGCAACATGTCGGCAAAGGCCCTTTTCGTTTCAGGACGCTGGTAGGCGCCGCGAATATCCATTCCTGCCGCTTTGATTTAATCCGTGGCGCGGGGTCCGAAGGCAGTGCTGCCGTCGCGTCGATCTGGTCGGCGCTCAAAGACCGTACTGATTGGGATTCCATCGAACTTCCGCGGGTGCCGCGCGCTGGCGGAGCAGAGCAACTGCTCTCATTGGCACGCCAGGATGGCTACCTGACTGGGCAATGGCCGTCGAATCTCACTCCCTACATTCAGTTCGATTGTCGAACAGTAGATGACCCTTCCAGCCTGGCCCGGCACGCGCACTTCCGACAAAACCTGCGGCGAAGAATACGCAAGGCTGAGAACACTGGGTCGCTGACGCTTCGCAAAGTCGAGCACGCCGGCCCTGCCGATTTGGAGGCTTTTTTTGAGCTTGAGCAGCGCGGATGGAAAGGCAAAGAACAGAGCGCAATCGGCTGCAATGCACGAACAAAACAATTTTATGTTGAAGCTGCAAAGGCGGCAGCGCGCTTCGGCTATTTGTCGCTGTATTTCCTTGAGTTGGACGGGAACCCAATTGCAGCCCACTTCGGCCTCAGTCACCGGAATCGTTACTACTGCCCGAAGATAGCCTACGACGAAGCAGTCGCAGACTTGGGGCCTGGTCACACGATTGTGGGCTTCATCCTGGCTGATATCGCCAAGATTGGATTTTCAGAATTTGATTTCCTCGGACCAATGATGCCGTGGAAAGCAGAATGGGCTGACACTGTGCGTCCACATTCGCGGTGCTTCATTTACCGGCCAGGGCTCCATGGGAGCATGTTGCACTTCGCAAGATTCCACGCCATGTGGGAGGCACGGAAATTCCTCGAACTGCCGTGGGTTGCGGAGCGGGTGATACCGCTGATGAAGCGGATCAAGAGCTAAAGCCGGTCATCGCCAATGAACAACACCGCATTTATCAATAGTAGACAGGCGCTTCAGCCTTACATGCTTCGTCCTCGCGGAGCGCGGCGACCGCCTGTCTTCCCTTTCGGCGACACGAGCACCCGCTACTACTACCTGGGCAGAAATGCTGTCCACGCCCTTGCGACAGAATGGCGGCTCGGCGGAGAGGAAGTGCTGTTCCCCTCCTACTGCCATGGCGTGGAACTTGAGGCCCTCATTGCGGCGGGCGTTCAGCCCAAATACTACCCGGTTCGCTCCGGCATGCGCGTCGATGTTGAAAGCATAGCGTCGCGCATCAGCGGTCGTACTCGTGCCGTATATCTCATTCACTACCTCGGATTCCCGGGCGCTGTCGAAGAGGTCCAGGAGTTGTGCCGCAAACGAGGAATTCTGCTGATTGAGGATTGCGCGCTGGCTTTGCTCTCCTGCAAAGGAAGTCGTCCGCTTGGCTCTTTCGGCGACGCAGCTATCTTTTGCTTGTACAAGACTTTGCCGCTGCCCCACGGAGGGGCTCTCTACTACCCAACTGAAAGCTCGGCGACATCCTCTCGAACGCGCTCACCGTCTATCGCATCGACCGTTGCGTATAGCTTGTCCTCGCTGTCGCGGTACTTCAAGGCGCACGGAAGTGAGAACGTCGTGAAGATGATCGACAAGCTCCGCAGCACCGGCGTTGCGAAACGCGAGTCGATTGGAGTGCGAGCGGTTGCGTCGCCACATTTTGACCCAGCCGACGCAGACCTCGGCATGAGTGCGCTGTGCGGCTGGATTATCCGTTCTCTGGATATGCAGGCGATCGTAGCGCGCCGCCGCGAGAATTACGCGCGTTTGCGCGATCGCCTGCAAGAGGTATCGCTCCCGATTTTTCCAAACCTGCCGCAAGGCACGTGCCCGCTTTTCTATCCGCTCTGCGTTTCAAACAAGGAGGAGATTCTGCCAATGCTCGCGGCTCGGAATATTGAACCAGTGAACTTCTGGTCGAACCAGCCAACGAGCATTCCTGCTGGCATGTTCCCGGAGACCGACGATTTAAGGAAAACAATCGTCGAGCTGCCTTGTCATCAAGATCTCACGCTGAGGGACATGGATCGGATTGCCGATCAAGTTTGTGAGATAACGCGCGGAGCGGTTGCCGCATAGCTGCACAACTACCCGGAGATATTTGTTGGCTTCGCACGTCACCATAGGAAAAGGTTCAGTTGTAGCATCCAGCGCGCTTCGGCTACTTCGCCCAACGCACGAACATAGCTCGCTTTCCGCAACCATCCTGCTAGCGGGTTCGGTGATTGTGTCCCGGGTTCTCGGCGCCGTGCGGGATGCTTATGTCGCTTGGGCGTTCGGAGCGGGCGCGACGACGGACGCTTTTGTCGCGGCATTTACGCTGCCGGATTTGGTCAACTACCTGCTTGCTGGAAGCACAGCGAGTATCGCCCTGATTTCGATATTGACTCGATATAAGGCTGAGAAGCGCGAGCACGAAGCTCAAGGGGCGTTCTCTGCCATCGTCACGATTGTCTCGGTCATCGTGACAATTCTGATCGTGATTGCGGCAGTCTTCGCGCACCCGATCATCCGCGTGCTCTGCCCACGCTTCACACCCGACCAGCTAGAGTTGTGTGTTCGGCTCACGCGCATTCTCCTGCCGGTGCAGGCGTTCTTCATTGTTGGTGGAATCGTTTCCGCCACGCTGCAAGTGCGCCGCAGATTTCTATATCCGGCGCTCGTGCCCGTCGTCTTCAATCTGGGCATCATCGCTGGAGGCGTCCTGCTCTCAGGGCGCTACGGTATTTCGGGATTGGCCTATGGGGCGGTAATCGGGGCGTTCAGCGGCGCAATCCTGCTGAACGTGATCGGAGCGCGGCGGGCGGGAGTATCGTTCAGGCCCTCCTTCCAGTTCCGCAACCCTGCTTTCATCGAATGGCTCAAGCTCACGATCCCCCTGATGATCGGGGCATCACTCGTCGTCTTTGACGATCCGTTCACGCGTCACTTCGCTTCCGGCGGAGCAGGCGATATCACAAGGATTAATTACGCTAAGCGCATGTTCGTCGTCCCGGCGGCGGTGATCGGACAGGCGGCTGGCCAAGCATATCTGCCGCTCTTCGCGAAGTTGTTTAACGAAACAAAACGTAAAGAATTCGGCGAAGTCGTAAATACAGTCGTAAGTCGCGCTGCGATGTTTTCGCTTTTGGCAGGTTCATGGTTGTTCTGCGCGGCGCTTCCCTGCGTCGACTTGATCTTTCGGCTCGTGCGAGGACACTTCCAATTCGCCGACTCGCAGAAGACAGCTGTGCTGCTGGCGTGTTTCTCATTCGCATTGGTGTTCTGGTCGGTGCAGGGATTCTATGCCAGGGCGTTCTACGCGGCAGGAGATACGCTTACTCCGATGTTAGTAGGGACAGCGATAGCGGCAGCCTCGTTCCCAATTTACGGCTTTATGTTCCAGAAAATGGGCATCGTTGGACTGCCGCTTGCCTCGAATTTCGCGATGTTTCTGTACGCCGCGACGCTTGCAACCTTGCTGAATAGACGGAAGATGGTTCCTCTCCTTGCTGTGAATCGGATCGAAATCGCAAAAGTGGCAGTAGCCGCCGTTGGTAGCGGGGTCGTCGGAACAACTGTGGCACTCCTCGTCCCGCCGCACGGAAGCCGACTGGACGACGTGAAGTCGCTCGCGTTCACTTCCATCGCATGGGCGATCTCCGCCGTGGCCTTGCTCGTCGTTATGAAATCAACGCTGTTCGTGGACATCCGCAAAATGCTTCGGCGGGTGTCGTCGTAACCCTCGCATACTTGGGAAACATATCGTTCGTGTTACTGACAGGAGCCGCATGCTACCGAAGCCTTCGCCTGTATCAGCACTGGAGACGTTCGAAACAAGAATCCAGGATCGTTCTGCCAAGCTCGGCATTATCGGACTTGGCTATGTCGGACTGCCGCTCGCCTTGCTGTACAGCGAGGAGCGGTTCGCCATCACCGGTTTTGACATCGATGCGAAAAAGGTCAGCGCCTTGAGCAACGGTGGGTCATACATCGTCCGTATTCCGCCCACCGAAATCCAGGCTGCGCAGAAGTGCGGGTTCACTGCTTGCGCGGATTACGCGCAAGTGGCCGAGATGGACGCGGTGATTATCTGCGTTCCTACTCCGCTAAATGAGTACCGTGAACCCGACATGACCTACATCGAATCCACGGTGAAAGCGATCGCCCCTTATGTCCGCGCAGGTCAACTCATCGTTCTTGAAAGTACAACCTACCCGGGGACAACGGACGAAGTCGTCGTCCCGCTGCTTGAAAGTGGCAATCGCAACGGGTTGAGGGTCGCGCGCAATGCTGCCGATGACTGCGGCTTCTTTGTCGCCTTCTCGCCCGAGCGCGAAGACCCCGGCAACGACACGGTTGCGCGACGCGACATTCCGAAAGTCATCGGTGGCGTTGGACCGATTGCAACGCAGATGGCGAAGGCTATGTACTCAGCGATCTTCAACCGAGTCGTGCCGGTTTCGTCGCCAGCAGCGGCTGAAATGACGAAGTTGCTCGAGAACATTTACCGTTGCGTAAACATCGCGATGGTCAATGAACTCAAGCTGCTCTGCCTGCGCATGGGAATCGACATCTGGGAAGTGATCGAGGCCGCGAAAACAAAACCTTTTGGCTTTCATCCTTTCTATCCCGGCCCCGGCCTGGGCGGCCACTGCATTCCGGTTGACCCCTACTACTTATCCTGGAAGGCAAAGGAGTTTGACTTCCACACGCGGTTCATCGAACTTGCCGGCGAAGTGAATACCGACATGCCGTACCACGTTGTCCGTTCCGTCACTGCGGCGCTTAACAGCCGCCGAAAGGCGTTGAACGGTGCGCGAATCCTGGTGCTCGGCATCGCCTACAAGAAGGACATTGACGACCTGCGCGAGTCACCCTCGCTCGTCATTATCGAACTGCTCCAGAAGGAGGGCGCGGAGGTTCGCTACAACGACCCATACTTCCCGTTTGTAGGCAAAGGGAGGAAGTACGATCTACAGATGCGCTCCACGCCGCTCGACAATCTCGAACAGTACGACTGTGTCGTGATCGCAACGGACCACAGCGATTACGACTACGCGGAAATCGCGAACCACACCCAACTCGTGGTGGACACTCGCAATGCGACGCGGGGAATTGCATCAGGCAACATCATCCGCTGCTGAAACGGAAGCATCGGCAGACAGAAAGCGCGGCTAGTAGCCGCGCTTTTTTTGTCCAAAAAGCCAGGGGTTGTCATCACAACCGATGTGACCCGCAATTAGAAGAGCGCGACAGGTAACCTCCCGCGCTCAAGTCAGCCAACTCCTCTTACTTCAGCGCATAGTGGAAATCGATAAAGCTTCCATCGTTCAGCGCGATTCGGAAGTAGTACGTTTGCGACTGCCACGCACCACCTTTCGTGCTCGTGTTGAAGATCCACTGCTGGGAAGTGGAATCCCAACGGAAGTTCGTGTCGGGAGTCGTTGAGTCAAGCACGCCTTCAGGGATGCCATCCGCTGTCCAAAGCACCCCCGAGACTCCGTAGGACGTTACGATGTTCGCCCCGTTCACGGCGCTCGGTCCGATGGATAATCCATTCGCGTCGCAAACGCGGAACTTCGTTGGGACCGTGCTTCCGCGCTTGAAGACGCTTTGGTGGAGCACATCATCCTTTAGGACTGCATTGATTGGATTTAGCACCTGGTGACCCATGTCGCCGGCGCACATGCCACCAATGAGATACGTCACCTTGAAGGTGCCGGCAACGATACTCACGTTGTAGTTTCCGATCAGATTATTCGGGTCCACAACCGACGGCGTAATGGTGAATGTGCCAACCGCATTCTGCGTGCCGCTAGTCGCGTATGTCGCCGAGATCGGATCGTTGTTCTTGATCCCAGTGATCGTGCCGGTGAGTGTAGGCATTGCCGCGTGCAGAACGATCGTGACATCATTCGCCTTCACCGTCAGCGCCGCCTTCGTGACGGTCAGCGTGCCTTCGTTCAGCGTGACGTTGTAGTTGCCCAGCTTGCTGTCCGGATCGCTCAGCGTCGCCGTAATCGGATACGTGCCAACCGCGCTGGCTGCTGTTGCCAGCGAAGCATAGCTCGCCGTGATTGTGTCGCCGTTCTTGATGCCGGCAATCGCGCCCGTAAACGCCGGGTTCGCGTCGCCGTATTCGCGGCTGGCGTTCGCTGGTGTGACCGTCAGAGTCGCTTTCGTGACGGTCAGAGTGCCTTCGTTCAGCGTGACGTTGTAGTTGCCCAGCTTGCTGTCCGGGTCGCTCAGCGTCGCCGTAATTGGGTACGTGCCAACCGAACTCGTTGCCGTTGCCAGCGAAGCGTAGCTCGCGGTGATCGCATCGCCGTTCTTGATCCCGACAACCGTCCCCGTGAATGCCGGGTTCGCGTCGCCGTATTCGCGGCTGGCGTTCGCTGGCGTCACCGTCAGCGCTGCCTTCGTGACGGTCAGCGTGCCTTCGTTCAAAGTGACGTTGTAGTTGCTCAGCTTGCTGTCCGGATCGCTCAGCGTCGCCGTAATCGGGTACGTGCCAACCTCGCTGGCTGCTGTTGCCAGCGAAGCGTAGCTCGCGGTGATCGCGTCGCCGTTCTTGATCCCGACAATCGCGCCCGTGAATGCCGAGTTCGCATCGCCATACTCTCGGCTGGCGTTCGCTGGCGTGATGGTCAGCGTCGCTGCGGTGACGTTCAGAGTGCCTTCGTTCAGCGTGACGTTGTAGTTGCCCAGCTTGCTGTCCGGGTCGCTCAGCGTCGCCGTAATCGGATACGTGCCAACCGAACTCGCTGCCGTTGCGGCACTCGCGTAGCTCGCCGTGATCGCGTCGCCGTTCTTGATCCCGACAATCGCGCCCGTGAACGCCGGGTTCGCGTCGCCATACTCTCGACTGGCGTTCGCCGGCGTGACCGTCAGCGTCGCTTTAGAGATGGAGAATGCTTGTGCAACAGGCGTTGCTGGAAGGAAGCTGCTATTTCCTGCTTGCGTCGCTGTGACAATGCAAGATCCTGCTGCGGTGATATGAACTGTGCTTCCGGAGATCGTACATTGGTCCGACACGCCAACAGCAAATGAGACAGGCAATCCGCTCGATGCAGTCGCCGTCACCTGGAAGTCTGCGTCTCCGTAGCTCTTGGCCGACAGCGGGCCAAAGTTGATGGTTTGGCTGGCCTGAGTTGCGGTGAAATTCGCAGTGATGGTTACTGTGTTCTGGCCGCCTCCGCCTGGAACCTGCACACAATTCGATGTACGTGCCGTTCCGCTTCCGACCCCGGACCAATTGCTGAATGCAAAGCCAGCGGGATCGGACGGAATGGTGACCTTCACCGAGTTGGAATTGCCAAGTCCCATGTTGGCGGAGTTGTTGCCGGTTATGGATTGAGATTTTGGCCATGACTGCCCATTGGCAACCGTTACGCAATTTGCGTCGGAATACCCGGTGAATTGGAAGTTCGTAGTCGTTCCCGGTCCGACACCGCTAACGGCCAGCGTGACATTTCCATCCGTGAAACTCGTCTGCGCCTGGGATTGCGAGCCCGTTGCGACAACGAAGAATCGCACCTGGAAGTCGTGTTCGTCCGGGGTGAAGCTGCTATCGCTGATGTTGC